>JAKSAU010000089.1 GCA_022361535.1 Desulfobacterales bacterium | reverse complement strand
GCTATCTCAAAAAAAAGATTTTGGCTTAAATTCAAGGAAGAGGAAAAATTCAACCGGAGGCATATATCTAATATTCCGAGGATTTAATTTTTTCTCTGACGATGAAGTTGAGTCAAAAGACTTTTTTGAGATGGCTTCTACAAATAAAGCTGCCCACCGTCAACCGGGGTGATGAATATCAGCCGGTCGGAGCACGTCAGCAAGGTATTATAATTCAAAGGACTAAATTGATACAAAGCCAAGAATAAAAAATGTGCGTTCAAGAAATTGATAGGGATACATGTGGATTCCAAAATCAGAGTATGTTCGTTATGATCGGGGACATTTTGAGCGCTTATTCCACTTCGGGTATGACAGGTCTCCTGCTATACAAAATAAAATGAATACTATCCTGGCACCGGAACGTCCGGGGCCAGGATAGTATTGGATAAAAGGGTCATACAGCCCAGTGAATTTCCTGAACCGATGCCGCAGAGCCATCTTCATTCAAGGCAATACCGGAGTCCGTTATTCTGGCTACCAGATTGCCCTCATCATCAGTCATATTAAAGGGGGTGTCGATGTGATCGAGGTAAATGGCGCCAAGACCGGTTTCACTGAGTTGTGTCAGACGCATCCCTGAATCTCCGTCACTTTCCCAAAAGGATAGGTCTTCCCAAATTTCGTCGTTTTCATCGATCCAGAGATTGTTGTCCGAATCGTACTGGCTTAGTTCTTCAAAGCCATTGTTGGTAGCGGGTCCGAATAATTCACTCCCGTCGTTGATGATGCCGTCTCCGTTTTTGTCGAAACAGAGATATCCGCAGCCTTGCGTAAGTCCCTGTATGGTTTCACCCTCACCGTCAAAATCAAGGTCCAGCTGAAAGGTAAAGTCTGACAACTGGGGAATGCCGCCGTCCAGGTTGATAATGAGGGGATCAAGGGTCCGGGTAAAAGTGCCGGCGTCAAACAGGTATTCCTCTTCTTCAAGGAAAAGACGACGGTCAAGTTGGAGACCGAGAGTGAAGGGCAACTCCTGGCCGTCTTCAGTTCGGACCACTCCGTCTGCAGAAAAGTTGACCTGTTCGGTTTCTTCATAGGTGAAGCGGGTCTCTTGTTCAACCGTATATCCATAGGTTCCAAGCTTTTCCGGCCGGAATTGAGATGCCTCAATGTCACTGACAAGATGCTGGTTAGGCAGGCTGGCATGAAACTGGGGATCACAGATGAAGAACATGGGCATGTTCAAAGTAAGGGGTTGGATTGAGGCATTGATTGCTTCATGTGCCTTTTCCATGAGTGCTGCAATCTTTTCTATCTCAGCCGCCAGAACGGTCTGGTCGGAAGGGACTTCCACGTCAACATCGGTTGATTCCGGATCGGCTGAATCTGTTGCCGTACTCTCATTATTATCCGTTTGTGGAAAATCAGGCTCAAACGAATTCAGCATTCGGGTCATTTCAAGCATTCTGACAGCCTTTTCAGACAGACCCGTGTACGTGTCTTCGTCCAGGTAGGTGTTCAGATGGCTGAGTTGGATCTGCAGGTGGTAAGAATCATTAAATGGATTGTAAGCATCCCCTTCCTCCTCGGGTTCGGCATCGTTGCTTACGGTTCTGGACTCCGACCACTGGATTTGGGAGGACTGCTCCGCAGCCTCATAACTTGTGTGCTCCAGAACGATGGTGTCAGGATCGTCAAGGTCCCAGTATTTGATGCTGCCTTGACGCTCTGCTGTGGTGGTTTTAGATTGCAAGATCTCTGCGGCCAGGGTGATGGTAGAAGTATCGATTTTCATGAGTTTTCCCTTGATGGGAGCGGAACCGGACTTCATCCTAAGGTCCGTACCGCTGTCAATGGTAACCGGTATAGTCCTGAATACCGGCGGAAAAGAATTAGGCGGATCGCCGCTGTCAAAGGAATTCAAAGCAAAATATATACCGTTTTTCTATGGTCTTGATTTTACAATGAAAGTCAGAATGGGGCTCAGGTCAGGCTGTCCTGTAGCGGAAAAAATGACCTGAGCAGAGCAGAAATTGCCCAGTGTGGGAGGAGGCGTTAATGGTCACCTGGACTGGTAGAAAAACTGCTGAATAATAGTCCGCCGGCAAGTCCCCAAAAGGCAGACCCTATCCCGTAAAAAGAGATACCGGAAACAGTAATCAGAAAGGTAACAAGGGCGGCTTCCTTTTTTATTTCATCTGCCATTGCCTGGCTTAGACCCGAGATAATTGCCCCGAATAATGCAAGTCCTGCGATAACAGCAATGAGTTGGGACGGCAGGGCCGTAAAAAAAATCATCAGTGCCGCTCCAAAAGACCCTGCAAGAATATAAGCTGTCCCGCAGGTAATTCCGGCCAGGTATCTTTTTTTCGGATCAGGATGTGTATCCGGCCCAGTGCAGATGGCTGCAGTTATGGCAGCAAGGTTGATTCCGTGAGCACCGAAAGGAGCCAGAAGCACTGAGAAAAGTCCTGTTGTGGTGATCATCGGACTTGCCGGTGCTGTATACCCTGCAGCACGAATAACGGCGAGGCCTGTAACATTTTGGCCTGTCATGGTGACCATGCATAATGGAATGCCAAGGCCTATAATCGCCGGAAGCGAAAACTGCGGTGTTGTTAGAACAGGAACAGCCAGGACCGCGTCAATCTGGCCGATATTGTTGAGTTCTCCTTGGAAATAAGCAGCTAAGAAACCTGCAATTAAGGTAATTACAATGGCATAACGTGGGGATATTTTTTTTAAAATCAGGTAGCTTATGATCATGGGTGCAACAAGCATTGGCATGGACTTAAGATGAATAAATACATCTACCCCGAAACGGAACAGGATACCTGCAAGCATTGCAGCTACCACAGCCTTTGGGATCCGGTCCATGATTTTGGAAAAGATACCGGTAACCCCGAAGAGCATGATAATGGTGCCAGAAAAAATAAAACAGCCGATTGCCTCGGGGTAAGAATAGGCTGACCAGCCTGTGACCAGCAATGCCGCTCCCGGAGTGGACCACGCAGTGATTACTGGCGTTTTGAACCTGATGCTTAGATAAATACCGCAAATACCGCTTCCGATTGAAATGGCCCAGATCCAGCTCATCAACTGTTCATTGCTTAAACCCGCGGCTTGCGCTGCTTGAAAGATCAGCGCAGCAGGGCCCCCGTATGAAACAGCAACAGCAATCAGACCAGAAGCTGTTGCAGATAGAGAAAAGCTGCTCCGGTTTATTCCCGTATTTTTTGAAATCGTCATATTAAGCTCCTGTCCCCTGTTTTTTAGACCCTGAATGACCCTTTCGTATATCATTTCATAGCTTTAAAAATGAGTGGGCCATCAAATGCCCTCAGGGCCTTTTAAAGCATTTATACTTTTGTTACAGTAGACTGGTACAGATACAGTTTTGATAAAAGATATATAGTACAATTTTTAGAACAGCAGGATCTAACTTAACCGGATCAACATTGATGCCATGACAGATTATTTATATGAAAAAATAAGACAAATGTTCTTTGACCAGATCCGCAACAAAACCCTGATGCCGGGAGAACGGCTTCCTTCGGTTCGGCAGTTGTCCCGCAAGTTGCAGGTCAGTATTGGCACAGTCCAGCAAGCCTATGCCGCTCTTGAAGATCAGGATCTGATCTTTCCAAAAGATAGGTCAGGGTATTATGTAAAGCCGGAGAAGAACGTACGTCAGCCGGAAACTGAATCTTTTACACCGGTTCCGTCTGAAGTCTCGGTTCTTGATACAGCCATCGAAGTGACCCGGTCTGCTGCAAGGAAGGATTTGCTTCAGCTTGGCAGTGCAGTCCCGGATGTTAGCGGAAAAGGGGTACGTCAGCTTCATCATGAGTTTAAGCTTCAGGCGCACAAAATACCCAATTATGAAGAAGATCCGTCAGGATATCTTTCCTTGAGGCGCAGGTTGGCTAACCGCATGATCGACAGTGGAAGCAATGTAGATCCTGACCAGATTGTAATTACAGCAGGCTGCCAGGAAGCATTAACCATTGCATTACGCTGCATTGCAGTTCCCGGGGATACGATTCTGGTTGAATCCCCATGCTATTTCGGGGTGTTGCAGGCTCTGGAACTCCTGGATCTCAAGGCCGTTGAAATCCCGGTTTGTCCTGAACATGGCATTGATACGGAAAAACTTGAATCAATTTTGAAAAAATGGCCTGTCAAGGGGATGGTCATGACCCCCTCCTTTAGCAATCCTACAGGTTCCTTATGCCCGGATGACAAAAAGCAAAAAATCCTGGAACTTCTATCTGCCAAGGACATCCCCCTTATAGAGGATGATGTGTTTGCCTGGCTCGGATATGTCGAAAACAGGCCAAGGAGTATCTATTCCTATGATCGGGAAGGGCGGGTAATTTTATGCAGTTCCATATCAAAGATGCTCTGCCCGGACCTTAGGATCGGCTGGATGATTGCAGGCCGCTACACCCAAAAGGCAAGAAATCTGAAATTTATTTCAACCTTGTCCCACCCCAGCCACATCCAGTTTGCACTGGACTTGTTTTTGTCAACACGAAAGCTTGATCGTCATCTTCGAACCGTCACACAGGTCTATATAAAAAAGCAACAGGCTATGCTCAATGCGATCAGCCGATGGTTTCCTGAGTCCACCCGGGTCACCCGCCCCAAAGGCGGGTTTCTTTGCTGGGTTAAGCTGCCTGATGGTGTGGATGGATTAAATCTATACAGGGATGCAATAACTGAGGGAATTAGTATAGCGCCTGGTGTAATTTTTTCTCCCAAAGACCGATACAAAAATTACATACGGCTTAATTACGCTGTGACATCTGTCGAAGAAATCAATTCTGCGGTTAAAATTCTTGCGAGCCTGATAAAGCGTCAATAGGCTATGATCAACCACGTGTTTTATATACAAACCAGATGCGGTTTGCCTATTGTCTGTCAGAAAAGGATCAACGGTAATCTTTGTAGTTGATATTATATTTGGCAGCCTTGTATGAAAATTTTCTTACCGTGATATTGATAAGCTTTGCAGCCTTGTTGATATTACCGCGGGTGTTTTTAAGCGCATCCATTAGGATTTCTTTTTCAAGGCTGGCCACGGCATCTTCCAGGGAAAGAGGCAGGGTTTTGGATTTAGTGCCGGTCTGCAAGGTGGCCGGCAGATGATAAGAATGGATGGCCCCTTCGTTGCAAAGGATGACAGCCCGCTCAATGCAGTTTTCAAGCTCCCGTACATTACCGGGCCAATGGTACTCCATCATCATATCTATGGCTGGAGTTGTAATCCGCTTGATTTCTTTGCCATGTTCCTTTCTGTACTTTTCAAGAAAGTGGTCGGCCAAAAGAATAATGTCAGTTTTTCGCATGCGCAAAGAAGGTATATAGATTGGAAATACATTGAGACGAAAATACAGGTCATCCCTGAACTTTCCCTGCTGAACCATTTCTTCCAAATTTGAATTGGTGGCTGCCACGATTCTTACATCGGCTTTAATGGGTTTGTAGCCGCCAACCCTTTCGAATTCTTTTTCCTGGAGAACGCGGAGCAGCTTTACCTGGGCTCCCAAGTCCATGTTTCCTATTTCGTCCAGGAATATGGTACCCTTATTGGCCAGTTCGAACTTACCTTTTTTCTGGTGGGAAGCGCCGGTAAATGCACCTTTTTCATGGCCGAACAATTCACTTTCAATAAGATTTTCAGGGATGGCAGCACAATTGATTTTGATAAACGGGTTCTGGTTGCGTGCGGAGTTGTAATGAATGGAATTGGCAACCAGTTCCTTACCGGTCCCGCTTTCCCCACGGATCAATACTGTGGCTGAAGAGGATGAAACCTGTGAAATCATTTGAAGTACTTCGCGCATCTTGTTGGAGTTACCAATGATATTGGTAAAGCTGTACTTGTTTTCCAACTCGGACTTGAGTCTCAGGTTCTCGGTTTTCAGCTGCTCTTTTTCTACCCGGATGGTTTCAATGTTAATGACGTGGTGAGCTACCATTGTTGCCACAACGGAAAGAAGTTTTTCCCCGTTTTCCAGGGATCGTTTGCCTTCATAAGGTCTGTCTGCGCTAATGGCGCCTACCACCCGGTTCTCTTTTTTAATGGGTACACAGATAAAGGAGTAGTCCTGGCCCTGGGCCATGTTCCGGGAGTGGGTCTTATCAAGGAATAAAGGTTCTTCGCTGATTCTGGGGACCACGGCTGCCTTGCCGGTCTGAATCACCTTGCCGATAATGCCTTCACCCGGGAGATATTTTATCTGTTTTGTTTTTTCTTCGGAAATGCCGTGGGCGATTTCAATGCGGATTTCACCTGTTTCCGTATTTGTCAGAAAGATAATTCCCCGGATGAGGTTCAGGGATTCAGACAGAACACTTAAAACTTTGAACAAGGATTTTTTCATGTCCATGTGCTGGTTCAAAGCTTCGCTGATTTCATATAACAGGGAGGTCTCTTCAAAGGACTTCATAGGGGATATTTTCCGCATATTTAAGGTAAATATTATTATTTTCTACTAATTTAGCAGGACGGCTGCTATATTGGCACATACCGTGTTATGGAACAAAAATCAAACCCAAAAACATGGATGAGGGCAATTTAAGTGGCAGCAGACACACTGAACGGACAGACTCCTGACAAACGGGATGATACTAAAACACTAGCGGTCTTGTATGAAATTTCCCAGGCGGTCTCCCATACCCGGAATCTCTACGATCTGTATGAAAATATCCATAAAGCCCTGAACACCATCCTGGAAGCCGATAATTTTTATATTGCCCTGTACCACCCCGAGCGGGATTCCATAAGCTTTCCCTATTATGCAGATGAAAAGGATGAAAGCCCTGAGGAAATTTTTAATTTCAGCGAAACTGCATCCCTGACCGGAAAAGTGATTGATTCAAAGCAGCCCAAGATTTTTTATGAGCAAGATATCCTGGATTTTGCCCGCAGCCAGAACCAGGAAGTAATAGGTACGGTATCAAAGATCTGGTTGGGTGCTCCGTTGATCATCAAAGACAGGGTAATCGGCGCTTTGGCAATTCAAAATTTTGATTCTCCTAACGCGTATATGGCGTCAGACCTTCACCTGCTTAATACGGTAAGCCAGCATATTGCTTTGGCTATTGAACGCAAGGAAGCAGAAGAAAAACTAAAAGAACAGCAAAACGTATTGGAAACCATTTTGGAATCCTCTCCGGTTGGGATTTGCCTGGTTGAAAACAGGGTATTTAAATGGGTCAATACCCAAATGGTAAAGATGCTCGGATACGGTTCCAAACAAGAGCTGACAGATCAAAGTACAACCATTATTTATGCTGACAAAAGAGCGTATGAAAATTCTGGCCGGATCATCAACTCAGAGCTTAAGCTCAATGGGAAAGCGGATTTTGAATTTGAGCTGGTCCGCAAAGATAAAAGCCGTTTCACAGCCCACATGATTATTACAGATTCAGGAAAAGGAACCGATCGCAGAATTGTTACAATAGCAGACCTTTCCCAACTGGAGCTGGCTCAAGAAGAACGGATGGAAAAAGAACGCCTCCAAGGTGTACTTGAAATGGCTGGCGCTATTTGTCATGAGATAAACCAGCCGCTGCAGACCATTCTTGGCTATACAGCCTTGTTTGATCTGCCTGATGCCGTATCTCCCAAAGCCCTTGAACAAATTAAAACCCAGGCAGACCGGATCGGAAGAATAACCCGGCGCCTTTCCAATATTACCCGGTATAAAACCATGTCTTATCCCGGGGATGCGACAATTGTCGATATCTGGGGATCATCATCTTCAAACGAGCCTTAAGGGTGCTGAAAGTCGCAAAATCAAAAGAACATCATTAGAAGCGGCTTGGGCCAAATAGGAAAATAAATTTTGTGAGTACCACTTTGATAGGCTTTACCCTTATCTCCATTGCCGTATGTGCCAGTCCCGGACCATCCATGTTTTATGTTCTATCCAGTGGCCTTACCGGAAATAAACGTATCGCAATGGCATCCGTGCTGGGTATTACGCATTGCAAATGTGGTATGGGTTGCCTTGAGTGCAAGTGGTTTGGGTGCACTAATATACCAATCGCATATCGCCTTTAATATCTTGCGAATTTCAGGCGCCGTTTATTTGGTGTATACGGGTGTTCGAATTTGGAAGAATGGTGTTGGAAATAATAGTATTAAGATGAGGGTAGCAGGTCTTTTAAATACCTTTTTTAAGGCAATGGCTACTTCTTTATCAAATCCAAAGGCATTGATTTTTTACCTGTCTTTTTTTCCTCAATTTATAATTCCCAATGAGCCCTTTTTTCCACAGGTAGTTGTTCTGGGAACGATTTACGTGTCCGTCGTTTTTGTTGTAATGTCTACGTATGCTCTTTTAGGGAAAAATATTTCAGTCATTATTAGAAAAGAGAAAATCATGAGGTTGGCCGGGAAAATTATTTCAGCTGTTTTCGTATTAACCGGGCTCTCCTTGTTCAAGGTTCACGGGCCCGGCTACGGTGAGTAAATATCGTGTAATTTAACTTGATTAAATACAGAATTAGTGAAATAATGCGCCCTATTTTATTGCGGTCAATTTGCGATCAATGCAAAAAACAGGGTGACGATGGAAGAGCAGGAAGCTATATTAACAGAACACCGGCGAAGCCTGGAAAAGACCATTTCCGTTCTGTTTAAGATTTCTGATGCTGTTTCCCATACCCGTGATTTGGATGACCTTTACGGTGTAATCCACAAGGCCCTGGACGATATTTTTTATATAGATAGTTTTTTCATCGCCCTTCACGATCCGATACAGGATAAAATTTCATTTCCCTATTATGCCGATAAAACTGGAGAATCTCCTGATGAAATTTTGAATTTCAGCCTTACCAGTACCTATATCGGCAAAGTGATTCAATCCAAAACCCCAATGATTTTTCATGGACCGGGTTACTCAGCAGTAAAAAAAGAGGTTCCAAGTGGTGGTGAAAAGTCCAGGGTTTGGCTGGGCAGTCCTCTGATTGTCAAGGAAAGGGTCATCGGGGCCATGGCCATCCAAAGCTTCGATACATCAACAAGTTATCATTCCGAAGATCTGAGCTTAATAAATTCGGTCTCCCAGCATGTTGCCCTGGCCATTGAGCGCAAAGAGTCTGAGGCAAAGATCAAAGAGCAGGGACAGATTTTAAAAAAGATACTGGAATCGTCACCTGTGGGAATTGCCCTTGTAGAGAACCGGGTATTTAAATGGGTGAATACAGAGTTGGTCCGCATGTTTGGATACAGCTCAAAGCAGGATTTGGAGAATAAAAGTGTTAAAATGATCTATGCGGCCATGGGAGATTTTGAGTTTGCCGGAAAAACCATATACCAGGGATTATCTACAACAGGAAAAGCAGATTATGAAATGGATATGGTTAAAAAAGACGGCAGTTCTTTTCCGGTTCATGTCCGGCTCAACTCAACACAAGCTAACGATCCCATGTCTTGGACAATAGGAACATTCACTGATATTTCACAGCGCAGGTCTGCAGAAAAAGAGGCTGTTGAAAGGGAGCGCCTACAAGGTGTCCTTGAGATGGCCGGTGCCGTCTGTCATGAAATCAATCAACCTCTGCAGTCAATAATCGGATACACTGAGCTTTTGGGTATGGATCCGGAGCCAGCTGCATCAAAATTGAATTTGGAAAATATAAAATCCCAAGCCAGCAGGCTGGGAAAAATTACTACAACACTGGCAAATATAACTCAATACAAGACCGTTGAGTATCCGGGTAATACCAAGATCGTGGACATCTGGGGAGCCAGCCCTCCGGCAATGAAGGAAAAGGAAAGTTAGGCAGGGAGGTCAGGAGCTGATTCTGAGGTCTTTTGATCTTCCAAAGGTAAAGGTGCTGCTTCCATCGCAAGCTTATCAAGCTGCTTTTCGACACAGGCTCTCAAGTTCCGGTCCGGGTCCAGGCGATCCGAGTAATAATTGAGCACCCACCAAAGCCGGTTGAGTTTTTCTGAATCATCCTGCCACCATGATACGGTTTCCTTTATCGCATCAGGAGAGTCGTATTCAGTATTGATTTGTATGTAAAAATCATGACACATGGACCGGGTAACGGGTGCTAATCCCAGTGTATTGACAGTTGTTCGATTGATCACAACAACCTCCTTGATGTCTAAGTCATATCATTAATATAATTAAACATTTATCTCCTACATCAAAGCGTATGCCTTGTAAACCCTTGGGATATAAAAATAACAGATCTAAGAAAAAATTAACATAAACTACTCCGTCTCACTTGTCTTTGAATGCCATGAGTATTCCTTTTCCACTTTTGATATGGTTATCCTGTATTGCGAATACCAAAGCGCTTTTCCCTTTTTTTGGGCTTTAAGGTGGTCCGGGTGTTGTTTCCACGCCTGTATTGCTGTTATATCAGACCAATAGGATACTGTGATCCCGATATCCTGCCTGGCAGAATCTAACCCTAAAAACCCTGGCTGGCGGGACGCAAGGGCAACCATTTTTTCAGCGGTCTTCTCATACCCTTTATCTTCAGGGGTACGGATTGAAGTGAAAATGACTGCGTAATATGGCGGGGCCGGGATTGCGGCAGTATGGGACAAGGTGGCGGGTTTGGTAACGGGGGCAGACGCTTTAAGAAGCTCTTTTTTGTTGATAGTGTGCCCACCGTCAGACAGCGCAGCAATAGCGTCATTCAAATCGTGTTCTTTTACCAAAATAAAATCCGTGTCATAGGTAGACACTGCAAATATGCTGATGCCTTTTTCTGCAAGGCAACCGGATAAATCGGCAAGAATTCCGGTCAGGGAGAAATCCAAAGGCCCTGCTACCTTAAGGCAAACCCACTCTGGTTCGGATTTGCCAGCATGAAGGTTAATATTAGACTCACAGACCACGGAAAGTTCGTCGTTGGTTTGGGTAACCGAATAAAAGAAACTATCGTAAACCTTTTTCGGTATGGGGGTGTCTTTTTCCATCCGGTAAATCGTATACTTTCCTTGAAGCGGCCTCAGTTCCATTGTTTATTATCCTCGTTGTAGCTATTGATGATCTTATAAAAGTCCATAAACAGTTTCGTCATACCAGTATTGATACAGCGTTTATCCTTACGACACAAATGTATTGGCAAAAATTAGTGCTGCGGTTGGTTAAGGTTATAAATGGTCGCTTGTTGTTCGTTTTTGGAAAGCGCAAATCCTATGGTTGACAATAGGGGGCAAGGCTCTTTATAACGCGCCAGATAATTATACCAAATCAATTTAAAATGACGGGAAAGCTGCGATGTGTGTATTAATCAGCGTGGATGACACGGATATGCCTGATACTATTGGAACCGGCCGGCTGGTTCAGAACCTGTGTTTTGAAATGGAAGAGCTTAAAATGGGAACCTGCTCTGCTGTAAGCCGCCATCAATTATTTGTCCATGATGATATTCCTTATACGTCCCACAATTCTGCCATGTGTTTTGAATTTCATTCTTTGGCTTCATCCATGTCTGAGATTATAGAATTTATCCAACAGTATTTGATACGACACGCTGCCAAAGGATCAGATCCCGGTTTCTGCCTGGCAGATCCTGGCTGTTTTCAAAGTGATCGTTTGATTGAATTTGGCAGGCAGGCAAAAGCAAACGTGATGACAAAAAAACAAGCTTATACCCTGGCGTCGGATTTGGGTGTCCATTTGTCTGAACACGGAGGGACCGGACAGGGTATCATCGG
>JAKSAU010000135.1 GCA_022361535.1 Desulfobacterales bacterium | reverse complement strand
GTCGAAAAATAAAGCATCACCGGCTTTTACCTGCGTTTCGGCTTTCACTTTCAATTTAGGGGTTAAGCCTGGGAAATCTGTTGGCTTAAGGGCTACGGTTTTTGCTGCGGGAGCATCTTCAAGAACAGCTTCTGCAATTCCTTTTAAACGGATATCTAATCCACGTTTTAGTTTAAAATGCTTTGACATTGTAATCCCTTATTGTAGTTATATATTTTAAGATTGCAAAAGTATATATTTAAAAAACTTTTTACAATCTTTGTTTCAGAAACTTCTAAGAATTGAAATATTTAAATACCTCAAAACGTTATTTGATTTGGATCAGTTTTTGATTCCAGATAGTCAATAGTAGATAAATAACAAGATTCAATGGATAAAAGTCAAAAAAAACACCTTTTTTCAGTCATTTTTTTATTAATCCTGAGCATTATATTTTCATTAAATTCTTTTGCCCAACAAGAAAATGGATTTTATTACCAAAATGCAACTTATAAAGAGAACATTAAAACTGTTCAGCTTTTTAGTGAAGGCTTTGAACAAAGTTTCCCAATTTACGAGTTAGGTTCAGGGGCAAATCTTCTTTTAAAGTTTGATGATCTTTCCGGGGAGCTTAGCAATTATTATTATACGATCCTTCACTGCGATGCAAACTGGAATGAATCTTACGTTTTGCAAAACGAGTACATTGACGGTTTTACCGAAAACCCGCTGGACGATTATGCCATGAGTTTCAATACAACGATGACCTATGTGAATTACCAACTTCGTATTCCAAACGAACAAGTCGGTTTAAAATATTCCGGCAATTATATTCTTATCGTTTATGAAGATCAGGATATGGAGAAGCTTGTACTTACCAGACGTTTTCATGTTTTGGAACCAAGAGTAAATGTTGGGGGAATGGTTAAAAAGGCAACATTTGATCCGTTTAAGGGCGATAATCAGGAAGTTGATTTTACGATTTATCACCCGAGGCTCAGAATTGAAACCCCGGGAAATGAGATTAAAGTTGTTGTAATGAAAAACCGGCGTTGGGATACTGCAATTAAGGATTTAAAACCACTTTTTATAAAAGAAGGTGAGTTGGTTTATGACTACGACAAAGAAAATGTTTTTAAAGGAGGGAATGAGTATCGGTATTTTGATATCAGGACTACCCGCTATAATGGAGAAAATGTGTTTTCCACCACTTTTCACAGGCCTTATTTTCATGCAACTTTAATGAAAGATGAAATCCGTTCAAACAAGAAATATTTCGGCTATAGAGAAATGAATGGGAATTTTGTAGTTGAAAGCCAGGATCGTGTTGATGATTATGACACTGAGTGCGATTATATTTTTTTTTTTTTTACTTTAGAAATGGAAGCACAGCTTGTTGGGGGGAGTGTGAATGTGTTTGGTGCACTTACTGACTGGAATGCTAACAAAAGCAATGAAATGACATGGAATTATGAGACTGCCGCCTATGAACTAACTCTTTTATTAAAACAAGGGTATTACAATTATAACTATGTGTATGTGCCGGATGGATCAAAACAAGCTGAAGACGATGTTTTAGAAGGTACACATGTTGAAACAGAGAATGAATATCAAATTCTGGTTTACTACAAAGGTATTTCTGGAAGATATGATCAGCTGGTGGGATATCAGGTGATAGAATATGACAGATAATAATTCAAAGTACAAATCCCAGATTACAAAATCCAAACTTGGTTTGTCCCTAATTTCAGGTCTTTGGCTACCAAAGTTTCAAAATCGGTTACAATAGCAAAACGGGGTGATTGTTTTAATATGCGTTCATCGTTGGAAATAGTCTTAATTTCGCTAAGTAAACTGACTG
>JAKSAU010000656.1 GCA_022361535.1 Desulfobacterales bacterium | reverse complement strand
CTGGATGCAGTTCCGGTCCCGCGACATCGCTTGGCGGTAACCCGGCCAACCCGAAAGTTGCAATAGCAGCTCTCAGGTTCTACTGTTTCATCACCAGAAAATAGAGGCTTCCCCGGCAGTTCATGTGGCCTGCCGCAAATTCGGCATACGCGTCATTCCCGCAGAAGATATCGGCCCGTCCCGGTCCCCGGATGGCCCCCCCCGTATCCTGGTTCATCACGAAAAGAGAGGCCTTCTTCCACTGATCAGGCGGCTGCTGCCCGTCCCGGTCCGGAAATGCGCTCCGCAGAAAGCAGAGCGCCCCGTTGGGAAACAGCTTCCGGTCCGTTGCGATGGAACGGAAAGGGGTGAGTGCCACGCCGATGCTGCCGTATGGCCCCCCTTTTTCGGTTTTGAAAAATACAAAGCTGGGATTCTGGTGAAGCACCTCGTCCATGCGGTGGGGATTTGCCTTCAGCCATTTCCGGATCGCCTGCATGGACATGTCCTTTTTGGCAATCTCCCCCTGCCGGATCAGGTAGCGGCCGATGGACCGGTACCGGTTCCCGTTGCTGCCGGCATAATGAACCCGGACGATCTCCCCGTCCGGCGTCCGGATCCGCCCGGACCCCTGGACCTCCAGGAAAAAACGGTCGATGCGGTTCTCCAGCCAGAGGACGGGGGCGGAACGGTTCGCGAAATCCGGAATGGCGTTGATCTGCTCCCGTGAATAGTATGGGACCACACGGTTTCCGTCCACCCGCGCCCTGAGCCGTTTATGTCCCTTGTAATCCTCGGAGAACAGGCCCAGGTCGATCTCCAGCAGATCGGCGGGAATGGAATAGAGGGGATAGGAGAACCGGGCGTCCGGACTCCGGCTGCCGGTATAGGTGGGTTCGTAATAACCCGTGAACAGAACCTGCGGGTCCGTATTGGCGGCACTGGCGTAGACATGGTACCGGTCCCGGATAAACCGGTTGAGGGCGGACGTGGAAGGCCCGTCATTCAGAAACCGGGACATCGTCTCCAGTGACCGGATCATGTGTTCGGCCGTATAGATCTCGTTGCCATACTTGTATTTCCGCTGTTTCGGCACCCGGTTGAAATAGACCAGGCTCCGG
>JAKSAU010001067.1 GCA_022361535.1 Desulfobacterales bacterium | reverse complement strand
GATTTGGTTAGAGGCAGAAGGAAATTTTAAAAAGGCTATCCAAGGACTCATCCGCATGGCAGGTGCCCATGTTCTTCATGAAGCAGGCCGCATGGAACCGGCGAAGTCTTCTGCCCAAAAGGCTATAAAACTAATCTTAGACCATAAAAATAGTTTTCCTGAAGCATTTGATGCTGATGAAGTGTTAAAAAACCTGGCAGGACTTTTAGAATAAATCTGTCACCTAATAGTTGATTAAAGCCTCTGCCCTATCGATAACTGAGTAGAAAGTCTGATCTATTGCCCGTTGATAGAGTCTAAAGAGAAAACAAAACCACCAGTTCAATATACCTTTGCCTCATCGTTTAGATGGACATCTACATACCTTGCAAGAATTTCAGCTGTAGCCCTTGGTGGGCGAGCCTCCAGGTAATGATCGATGACAGCGTGGGCAATTTCGTGGGCCAGCATGCCTGACGACACATCCCGTGAATTAATATAAATAGTATTTTTTTCATACAGATACCAGGCACGGGGCTGATTTTGTTTTTTGTAGAGCTTAAAGTATGCGATCTTCAACTCTTTTGGTCCGGGATAGATTCTAAGATTTACCGTGATGGGCTTTTGCATATCCAGAATCAACTGAACTTTTTTGACCAAAAGATCCAGTTTGTCGGATAAAGGATACGTTTTGGGATCTTTTGATGATTTAAATCCTAAAAAGTCGGTAACATGTTTTACTGGTTCAATCTGGCCTTCAAACCGCTCAAGATCGACTTTGGATTTATAATGTATGACCAAATATCGGGTATTGATTTGCTTCCAGGTTTGTGCACCTGACACATCCTCAACCCAAAATACCGGTGTCGTTGCCAACAAAAAAAAGAGGATAAACCGTGTCATTGCCGACCTGCTACAATTTGAACTTATCATCTATTTTCTGTTTAATTCGTACCCCAGTATCTGTTTCATTAGAATCAGCTTCGGTTTCTTTTTTGATTTCCAAAACCCGCTCATGCAGGGCTGAAATCATCTGGTTCAAAGATATTGCCAGTTCTTGGAATTGGTCGTTTTTTCGAATCCGTATCCGGGTGGCAAGGTCTCCTTTGGCAACGCGCTGAATGTCAAGCTCAAATCTGTGGATCGGCCCTGCGATTTTATGGGATATAACAAGAAAGAACAAAGCGGCTATACTCCCGATTCCAAGAGTAGTAAAAACCGTAGTAAAAATAACAGATGGCATGATAGCAAGGGAAGTATTCTGGATGACGAGTTTTGAATCTACATAAGTGGAAGTAAGCGAATCCTGTGTAAATGCCAAGGTGAGTCCTATAGATACCATCCCCCCCATTATGAGAATAGCTAAGAAAAGTATGGCAAACCGGGTCTGAAATCCTGGTTTGATATAGTATTGCCGCCGTTTGTGCCTTTTGACTGTTTTTTTAGGGATCATGGCTGTACCTCTTCCCATAGGGGGGATATCTTGATGAAAGAGCCAGCAAACTGCTTGGCATTCTTCCATGTTTTCTTGTGGCCAGATCCGAATTAAAACCTGATCGGCCGCTGACCGTTAATTTGTTATAACCGCCTCGTTGATATAAATATCAGAAGATGCTTTTAGCTCTTTAATCCAGGTGGAGAGTTCCTTTTCAAGGCGTCTGGATTCCAGAATACTTTGAATACTGTCTTTTACTGCTTCGAATGGCTGTCCCAGTTCGTCCTTGTGAGTCAGATAGTACGCCTCCATCTCTTCACGGGATACAAGGATTCCTTTTTTCAATTCACGGGTTTTATGATCAAGAAGTGTTTTAACAAGAGTGGATTCCCAATATTTTTCAATTGCTTTGACAAAAGCATCTTCCCGGTCTAACTGAAGATCCACTGCCGTCTGGATCATCAGTTCTTTTTGGACAAGATAATCAACAAAACGTTTGCGGCTTTCTTTTGTAACATCAAGTTCAGGGTCAGCCCATGCTTCAAACTTGAACTGTTCATTAAACTCGGAAACCGTTATCCTGGAATTGTTAACCTGAATGGCCAGATCATTTTTCGACTCAGCCTGATCTTGCCGGGCGCAGCCTGCGCTTGACATGTAAAAGGCAAGGCATAAAAACAGCCACCAGACCGGGTGTATCCAGGATACAGGTTTCATCATACAAATCCTTTTTCATTAAGCAAAAGCAAAATTTCCTGGACCGCCTCAT
>JAKSAU010001106.1 GCA_022361535.1 Desulfobacterales bacterium | reverse complement strand
TTGGACTGCATGAAGACCAGCCCGTCGCAGGCACCGGAGCTTCCTGACGCCAGGTCACCGGCCTCCACCAGTGTTACGTCGGCATCCTGCCGGACCAGGTGATAGGCGATGGACGTACCGATGACGCCGCCGCCCACGACAATGATATGGGGTTTTTTCGGCAATGCGCTCTATCCTTAAGAGATCTCGCCCTTCGTGCGAAGCGGACCGGACCCGCGGAGCCAGAAAGGCAGCAACAGCATGACGGCCAGGACAATCAGCAGCCCGCACCTGGCCAGCCAGAGGTTGATCCAGTCGGGCCTGGCACAGAGAAGCGTAACCAGTCCGGCCAGGACAAACAGCAGGCAGCGGACACCCAGGTTGAGCCTGCCGAACAGGTATCCGCTCAGGGCGCCGGCAAACAGCGTGACGACCAGGACGAGGCCCGTGACCACCGTGATAATCTCAAGCCAGCTCCCCTCCATGAGCAGGGCTGAGTTGAAGATAAACACGTAGGGTATCAGAAATCCCACCAGGGCCAGTTTAAAGGCCTCAAACCCGGTCTGGAGAGGCTTGGAATTGGCGATGGCGGCCGCGCAATAGGCCGGGACGCATACCGGCGGTGTAATGCCTGCCAGGATCGCGAAGTAGAAGACGAACAGATGGGCGGAAAGCATGTCCGATCCCATGGCCAGCAGGGCGGGCCCGCCAATGGTAATGGCGATGATATAGGCCGGGGTGCAGGGGAGCCCCATGCCGAGGACCAGGGAGGTGACCATGATCAGCAGCAGGGCCGGCAGGATCTGTCCGCCGGACCAGTTGGTGATGACGGTGGCGATGCCGAGCGCCAGGCCGGTATGGGTCACGATGGACACCACCATGCCGGCACCGGCGCAGGCCAGGGCGATCATAACCATGTTGTACCCGGACAGCCGCAGGGTCTGCCAAATTTTGGCCGGCGTCATCCGGGTCTCTTTTTTCAAAAAGCTGATGACAAAGGTGCAGGCGATGGCGGCATTGGCCGCCAGGAACGGGGAGAACCCGTTGAGCAGCAGCACCACCAGGATCACCATGGGCAGCAGCAGGTATGAATCCCGGATGATCTGTTTCAAGGGAACGATCTCGGATTCACTGATACCGGCCAGGTTCTCCCGCAGGGCCGTATAATGGACCCGGAGCACCAGGCTGGCATAGAAGAGGATGGATCCCAGCATGGCGGCAATGACGATGTTCACATAGGCAA
>JAKSAU010000249.1 GCA_022361535.1 Desulfobacterales bacterium | reverse complement strand
TTGAGCAAGATCCCAGACCGCAGCTTCAGCCTGGGCTTCTTTCGCCATAGCCTCGTCTTTAAGACGACCGCCCTGGAATATGGGCTGTGTCAAACCAGCTGCCAGATTCCATATCCGGCTGGCTGTATCCAGATCTGAAAATGAGGTGCTGGACTTTGACACCTCTGCAACCAGGCGCAGGGCTGGCAACCGGTTTTTCTGTGCGGCAATCGCAGCATACTGATCTGCATCAATCCTGGACAACGCGGCCTGGATATCCGGACGGTTCTTCAAGGCTGCATGCGGGGGTACAATTGGAGCGGATTCAATTTCAGGCATCACATCTGTTTTAAGAATAGCAGCCTCTGGATATCGCCCCACCAAAACCTCCAGGGAACGTAAGGATCTTCGGTGTATCTCGGCACGCGAACTGACACTGGCTGTAGCTACTTTGGTGCGGGTCCTGGCAGCTGAATAGTCTTCCAGACTGCCCAATCCTTCCCTGTATCTGAAAAGCAGCGTGTCTTCAATTTTCTGCAATGCTGCAAGGCGTTCCTCTTCAATTGCCAGCGTCTGACAAGCAGCCACCGATTGAATCCAGGCCTGAATAACCCTTGCAGCCAGAGCATCATAGGCCCGAAGATACTCCTTTTCTAACGCTTTGTGCCCCAAAATTTCTGCCTGCTGAAGGTCAGAAATCCGCCCCCAAACATCCAGTTCCCAGGATATACTGGCAGAGACCTGGTAGCTGTCTGAAGCATCCGGGCTGCCGCTTTCATCAAGGTTATGGTTATTCCGCCCTCTGCTGGCTCCGGCTGTAAGCTCGGGCAATCGCCTGGAACTTGTCTGACTGAGCAGGAAACCTGATGCTTTCAGCCGGGCTGCTGTTGCCTTGAGATCAGGGTTACCGGCCATGGCTTCCTCTACTAAATTGGTTACCCTTGCATCATCAATCAAATCCAATAGGGAAGAAGACATGGTAAGATCTTTGGTCATGATCTTGCCAAATTGAAACTGGGGTGATGATAACTCCTTTTTAGGGAATGATCCGGCAGATTTGGAGTCAACCTGAACAGCCCATGTCTCGGGTAGAGATTGTGGAAGTGACGCAGGTTTATACTTTTTTGCACAACCAGTCAGTCCTATTGCCAGTATTGTTCCCAGGATAAAACCCGTTAAAAATCGTAGACGACGCATAATCTTTTCATTTCACTCCGGTACAGTTTATTTACGTTAAAATATCGCTCAAACCTTCCGGTGCTTTCTTCAAATTGATGACAAGTTTGTATGGATAAGGTTATACGCTTGTGTCAGACAGGATAATATGGAAAAACTGTGATACTTTGTGACAAAATGTTATGGCCCGGCCAGATGTCCTAATCTGCATACTTTTTGGCAAAATTCCCGCTGTTCAAACCAACTTTATTTTGGGTATAGTATTAGAAGCTATCTCAAAAACGATATACTTGAATTGAAAGGGCAACCATGATCTGGAAAAAAGACTTTACCATAAACGATATCAACCAATTCAGAGAAAAGACCCTGGTGGGCCATCTGGATATTAATTATCTTGAAAAAGGAGATGACTTTCTGACCGCTTCTATGCCGGTGGATGAGAGGACCCACCAGCCCATGGGGCTGCTTCACGGCGGAGCCTCAGTAGTGCTGGCCGAAACCCTGGGCAGTTCAGCATCCTTTATGACACTCGAGGATGGATATTACAGCGTTGGCCTTGAAATCAAGGCAAATCATATAAAGAGTATTTCCGAGGGTAGAGTTGTAGGCACGGCAAGACCGGTCCATTTAGGCCGAACCACCCAGGTTTGGGATATAAATATTAAAAGCGACGATAACGACCTGATCTGCATTTCACGCCTGACCATGGCCGTTTTAAAGCAGCACCAATGATCACTTGTTTCAGCAGGGATTCCTATACATCCCTTATTAATGACGTAGCGGGCAAGGATTTAAGACTTGCTAAAGTGATTAACCAATTCGGATCTCCCCCGTTTTTTGGGCGGTCCAAAGGATTTGCTTGTCTTGTCAGGATTATCCTTGAGCAGCAGGTATCTTTGACTTCTGCCTTTCACACCTTTAAAAGACTTGAAACCGGATTAGGAGAACTCACAGCGGATCGTATTTGCTCTTTAAATCCTGACCAGATCAAAGCCTTTGGTATTACCAGGCAGAAGACGGTTTATATCAAACATCTGGCCGACAAAATTACAAACGGGCACCTGGATTTGGATGAACTGGATACCCTGCCTGATGCCCAAGTAAAAGCAAAACTGACAAGTCTTAAAGGGATTGGCCCGTGGACAGCTGATATTTATCTGATCATGGGGCTTAAACGAATGGATGTATTTCCGTCCGGAGACCTGGCCATCAGAAAAGCGATGGCAGGACTTGGTTTCAACGACCAGGATGCGGAAGCTGCCGAAAAAGCTGCCTTGGCATTTGCCCCTTACCGATCCATATTTTCCTTCCTTTTATGGCATTGGTATATCTGTACCAACACCATTAAGCTGCCTGGATAGCATCACACATAAGATAGGGTATCGATACCCCATTTAGTGTCTACCCTAAGGTTAGTTTGTCCTGGAAAAAGGCATCAGGCGAATTTTATTAAAAAATTCGGCAGCCGTTTCCAGGACAAACTAACCTGTACCTACATGTGTGATTACCCTGAAATCGCTGGCGATGGCACTTTGCATTTTCAAGTCCAAAAGTGTATACAAACCTTTGTAAATTGATAAAAGAGGTAGTGAATGGGGCCCCATAAAATAAGGATGATGATGAGGGCGGAAAGGGAAGCTGCAAAGCGACGATTCCGCCGGCAGAAAAATAAAAACATTCTGGCATCTCCAGGTGTCCACAAATGTATTATCGTATTGGACCACCTTAAACCCACTTTTAATATTGGCAAAATATTCAGGAGTGCTGAAACCTTTGGCTGCCACGAAATCCATCTGGTGGGCATTAACTATTTTGATCCTGCTCCTTCCATGGGAGCATTCAAGTGGGTACCGGCCCATTTCCACAGCAGATTTCTAACCTGCTATGCCAATCTTTTGGAAAGAGGTTACACTCCGTATATTCTGGAGCCTGGACAGGGCGCAACGATTATGGATACGGCATTGCCTGAAAAAAGTGCTTTTGTATTCGGGCATGAAGAATATGGAATCAGCTTTGAACCGGATCTTTACCCGGAAGTAAAACGAATGACGATTCCCCAGTTCGGACGGTCCCAAAGCCTTAATGTGAGCGTGGCAGCTTCCATTTGCTTGTACGAATACGCCCGCCAGCATGGTGAACGAAAACCTATAAAACAGACCACCCAAATTGCTCAAGGAAACTAAATATGAAAACAGACCAAGTGGCAACCCATATCATTAACTGGCTGAAAGACTATGTTGACGCATCCGGGCTCAAAGGTTTCACCGTGGGAGTGTCAGGCGGTATTGATTCAGCGGTTACCTCTACTTTGTGCGCCAAAACAGGTAAACCTGTCCTGGCACTTAATATGCCCATTTTCCAGGCCAAAGACCAGGTGTCCAGGTCTAGTGCCCATATTACCTGGCTTGAGCAAAACTTTGATAATGTAACAGGGATTGATATGGAGCTGACCCCTGCTTTCACGCAGATTAAAGACAGCCTTCCAGACAACATCCAGGATGACCTTACCATGGCCAACACCAGATCCCGGCTTAGAATGCTGACCCTGTATGCGTTTGCCTCCCACCACAGAATGCTTGTGGCTGGAACAGGCAATAAAGTAGAAGATTTTGGGGTAGGTTTTTATACCAAATATGGAGACGGTGGTGTGGATTTATCCCCAATTGCCGACCTGATGAAAACCCAGGTATATGAGCTTGGAAAGCATCTTGGTGTAGACGGCGACATCATTTCAGCCCCCCCAACTGACGGATTGTGGGAAGATAACCGTACCGATGAAAGCCAGATTGGTGCCACCTACAATGAACTGGAGTGGGCCATGCGATACGAAGCCGGTGAAATAAAAACAGAGCCCGATGACAGACAAAAAGAGGTGTTAGAGGTTTATAGAAAATTTAACAGGACCAACCAGCATAAAATGGAACCCATACCGGTCTGCATTATTCCTGACGCACTTAAAAACGAATAGAAAAGCGAAACCGTCCTGTTTGGTCAATGTCTAACTGGGCAATAACCGGTCTTAAGCCATCACCGCTTGGTTTCGGCCATTTTGTTTGGCCTGATAAAGCGCCCGGTCCGCTTTCCGGATGACATCATCCAGATTCAACGATAGTCGTTTTTCCGGATCTAAATCCCAAGAACCTGACACACCAATACTTACCGTAAAACGAATGTCATGCCCTTCGTAATTAAAAGGCTGTATATCAACAATTTGACAAAGCCTCCGTGCGGTTCCCAATGCTTTTTCTTTGGGGGTTCCTGGCATAAGAATCATAAATTCTTCACCGCCAAGCCTTCCAAAAATATCCATCGCACGGATATTCTCGTTCAGGACATACGCAAAAGACTGGAGAACCTGATCCCCACACTGATGCCCCCATGTATCATTGATGGTTTTAAAGTGATCCAGATCCAATAATAAAACCGTCAACTCTTCCCCGCTCCTGAGCATCCGCTGGAGTTCCACATCAGCCAGGGACCTAAGATGCCGGCGATTATATATCCCCGTGAGTTCATCAATGGTGGCAAGCCGCTCCAATTTATCTGTAAATTCCTTTTGAACGGTCACATCCGTAAATGTAAAAATATACCCCATCTCCCTTTTACTTTTTTCGGACAGAGGCACCCGGGATAACCGAAAGAACTGTTCTCGCTCAGGTGTGTTCAATCCTACTTCAACTTCATCCGATGCCCGGACCTTTAAATTTTTGGAAATTTCGGGAGTGCCTTCAAAAAGCTGTGGTAGTGCCAGGCCTATATTCTCCTGCACCATCCTGGGAAACAACCGTGATGCTTTGTGATTAAAATCCACCAGTCTTAACTGGTTGTCTGTAACAACAACCGCATCCCGCATTTCTTCAAAAACCTGATCTCGGGCTACAGGCACCAGGCTGAACAAAGCAAACTTGATAAACCCAAAAGCATAAACCGGTACGGTCAGTCCCAGTAACAGGGGGTTAAGGTCTAGTCCTTCCGGTCCAAGACCGGTTAAATAGAACATATATCCAAACCATTGGATGGATGAACCAAGGATAATGATCATAATCTGGCGCCTGTAAGGACCACTTGTTCTGAAAAAAAAGCGGATCAGCACACCAAAGGAAACCAGCCAGGCAAGATTTGAGAAAACTGCATGAACCAGGTAAAAAGGTCCGGGCTCGATTTTAAGCAACGCCCCATATTCCCATGGAATCATTGCCGCACTCCGGTAGAACAGATGATGATACGGATTAGACAAGCGTGCAAGACAAATAACTAACGGAATCAGCAAAATTAGACTCAGCTTTATGGGCCCAAGCCCTTCTTTATTTCCGGAGTATGATAAGGCAATAGCCAACATAAGGCCTGGAATAAAAGAGATCCCTAAATACTGCACTTTTGACCACAAGAGCATTTCTTCCAGTGTGTGGCTTAACATTTCAAGACCGTATCCAAAGGCATACAAAGTCACACATCCTGCAAAACATGAAAAAAGGTAAATCAGGGTAGACCGCCTGTTATGCAGGGCGTAAAAGGCCAGGAAAAGACTGAGGCTACCGGAACAAAATAAAATAGCAGGTATGAGTCTGATCGCTATCATTTCTATAACCCTTCAGCCTTGTTTGACGGTGTTTTATACATCCAATACATTCTAAAATCTTGGATTTCCAAAGCAAATCGTAAAATATCGGACACCTAAAAAGAAAAAACAAATAACTTTGGTTTTCCTAATTAATTGACCCACTGACTGTGAATAAACACTTTTGGCTTATCATGTAAAGAAAAAAGGGGAAGGATATATCCTCACCCCTTTTAACGTTCTTCTTATGTTACCGAATATTTCAGACCAGATATCGAACCTGAACATTCAATATGCCTAAAGCTGCTTGATCAACTCCGGTAAAATTTCAAACAGATCGCCCTGTATGCAGTAATCGCTGTTGGCCATCATTGCGGCCTCCTTATCCGTATTCACGGCAATGATCATTTTCGCGGTTTTCATGCCAGCAAAATGCTGTACAGACCCTGATATGCCACAGGCAATATAAACTGACGGAGACACTTTTTCACCGGTCTGGCCAACCTGGTGGGCATAAGGGATCCACCCCTCATCCACGGCCACACGGGATGCGCCGACAGCGGCTTTAAGTTTGTCAGCACAGTCAAAGATCAAAGAAAAGTTCTCTTTATTTTTCATGCCCCTGCCACCAGAAATAATGATGTCGGCTTCAGCCAAACTGACCGGTCCGTCTGAGGAAGTGTCTTCTTCCCAGGCAATAAGTTTTAGGTTAGACTGTTTTTTAACAGAAAGATCCGGTGAAAGGACCTTTGCCTCGACCGGTGACGCAGATGCTGCCATAGCATTGGGCCGGATACCAAACACCAGCATTTCTCCGGTCAATTGGATATCTGCCATGACTTTGCCTGAATACTGGGATGTGGTACCGATATTTTCTTTTATATCAACGGCAACACAGTCCATGACAAGCGGGGCATCAAGAAGCGCCGCCACCCTGGGAAGAAGATCTTTGCCCTCGGCTGTTGAAAGCCCGAAGACGCCATCAAGGTCCAATTTACAAACCGCCGCCACAGCATATTCGGCCCGAACCTGTGGATTAAGGCGTTGGGCCGGCTCTTCCGGCAACCCCAAATCAACGATCTGTGTGACACCATATTCTGCCAACACAGCGCAGGTTTCATCGGAAATTCCGTCTGCAACAAGAGCATGCAGATCTGCACCGCCCTGCCGTGCTAAGTTGATCATTCCCAGATTGGCATCCTTTACGATACCGTTGTCTGTCTCTATGAGAATTCCAATTGTTTTCATGATATCACCTTTGCCTCTTCTTTGAGGATTCTGACCATTTCCTTGGCGATCTGGACCGGGCTGCCGGTAATTTCTTTAGGGGAACGCTGCTGAACAAGAGGCGACAATCCTACAATCTTGGCACTGCCATTTGGTGGTTCAACGCCTAAACTATCAAAGTCAATTGTTTCAACAGGCTTTTTTCTAGCCTTTACAATATCCGGAAATGTCGGATAAGACGGGGTATTCAACCCTCTGCCCGCACCGACTACACAGGGAAGAGTTGTCTCAAAAGTACGGGTCATACCACCTGCAAGCTCACAAGTCACTTTGGCAGTCTGGTCTGCTATATTTAGCTCAACTACATTGGTCATAACAGGATAGTCCATGATCGCACCAACACGGAACATGGTCTGCATACCTTCAGCATCTATGGATTCCTTACCCGTTAAGATAATATCCGGGTTGCCGTCTTTTTGTATGGCTGCTGACAATGCCCTTGCCGTCTTCATGCTGTCACAGGACTCTTCGGTTTCGATAAGAATCCCTCTATCAGCTCCCATAGCCATGGCAGACCTGATGGTTTTTTCCGCATCTGCTTTGCCCACACACACAGCAATCACTTCGCTGTCAGGATTTGCTTTTTTAAGGCTGGCAGCTTCTGATACGGCATGCTCATCGTAAGGATTTAAAAGAAAAGCCACCCGTTCATCAATCTTATCCTTGCCCAGGATATGGATATTGGCGGCCGAATCCGGCACATGTTTTACACAGACATAAATTTGCATTTTCTATACACCATAAATCGGTTTATTATATTTTGGACCCGCACAGGAATTTACACCATTCTCACCCATTTTACCACTAGACAAACCCGGCCCGATCCTGCTGCCGCATATAAAGCACCGGGTCTGTTATCCCGGAAACGGCTGGTACTTTTTTCCAGCGGTCGTTCCAAAAAAAGTTCTTAGATAAGATGCGTTACGCTCAGCACTTGATGTTGTCTTACAAAAAAAGCACCTGATGCCTTTTTCCGGGATAACAGACCCTCAGTGCAAATATTCAGGCGTTCACCCGTCCTGATTCCATAAATGTTAAAGCTTTAGAAACCCCTTAAAATTTTTTTTCGCTTGATTTCAGTTTCGCCTACTGGCACTCAGGCTCGCATATCCTAAGAAAAAGGCATCAGGCGGATTTTTTTTCAAAAAAATTCGTCAGCCGTTTCTTAGGATATACGAGCCGATATCTGGATATACAGCTACCTGCCTGACACAACTAAAAAAGGGCAGAGCCATTCACGTCTGCTGGCTGCTGCCCCCCCCCAACTCTCAACCCGAATATTTCACGGGTGGAGATAAAAACGGGCAGCCTGAAAAAGGCTGCCCGTGGCATATCATTGTTTATCCGTTTACAGAAAAACTGGAGTTGTAGTTAATTTCACGTTTTCTGGAGAAAAAGCCAACGTCCATTTTCCGGCCAGTATACTTGTAAGTAAACTGGAACGGTTCTTTGTCATGATCCAGGCCTTTTTCGCAGGCATCAATGAGTTCCGCCATCATGCGGCCAACAACCGGTGCATTTTTGTACTGGTTACCGGAAGTACCGATAGCCATGTAGAAACCAGGCAGATCAGACTTGTCATAGATGGGAATCCAGTCATCAGAACAGTCATACAGGTCAACAACACCCTTGGGCTGGTTAGGAACCTGCAGAGAGGGAACACGTTTGGCAAGACGATAACACTGTGCTTTCCACTGTTCTTCCGTCAGGACATTGTCACGTCCGTGGCCGCCGCGGCCAGCATAGAAATCATCCGGATCTACCCATTCCTGGGGATCACAATCGGGATCTTCAGAACCGATGAGGTACATGTTTCCAACTTCAGGACGGGCATAGCATCCGACATCGCCGTCAGACATGTGATATCCGGTCTCAAAGTAGTTGTAATCTTCCTGTGCGGGA
>JAKSAU010001060.1 GCA_022361535.1 Desulfobacterales bacterium | reverse complement strand
TTCTTTAAACAACAACTGGGAGACATCAACGGTATTCCAAGACTGCTTGATGTGGGCCAGTGCAACGATGCCCATTCAGCCGTTCAGATTGCTGTCGCCCTGACAAAAGCATTTGATACTGATGTAAACGGGCTGCCCTTGTCCTTTATCATCTCCTGGTACGAGCAAAAAGCGGTTGCAGTCCTTTTGAGCCTGCTCCACCTTGGAATCAAAGATATTCACCTTGGACCATCCCTGCCTGCTTTTGTCACCCCGAATATTCTTGATGTACTGGTGAAAAACTATAACATCACACCCATTGGAACACCTGAAGGCGACCTGAAAAAAATTCTCGGATAGCCCACCCGTTACAATTTTATCAGGTTCCACGGCCCCTGCAGCCCTTCTCTGCAGGGGCCTTTTTATTTTCCCGACCTGAACACAGAATCAAATGCTTGTGTGGCATTACCAACCATTCAGGATGAACTCATTTAATTTTTGCACATAGACCCGTTTATCCTAAGAAAAAGGCATCAGGCGGATTTTGCAAAAAATTCGGCAGCCGTTTCTTAGGATAAACGGGTCGGTATATAAAACTACTGTTATCCTGATTTTTTGTTTGGGACCGTTGCATATTAGACACCGGATCTGTCATCCCGGAAAGGACTGACACATTTTCAGCGGTTATTCCAAACAGCTTTCCAGGTGCTATTGTTTACGCTTTGCATAAAATTTTGAATTAGAAAATGCGCCTGATGTCCTTTTCCGGGACGCAGATCCTCAGTGCTATCTGACAGAGCTACCCATTAATCGTTAAGATTGTAAAATTCAAGGGCATTTGTGTAAAGCACCCGATCCAAGTCTTTTTTGGAAACTCCTGCCTGTGACAGCCAGATCAACTCCCTGTCCCAGGCATAAGGAATGTTGGGAAAATCAGATCCGTACATGATCCGGTCAAGCCGGTAATCATTGAAATTATCCGGATCACCCTGGGGAAAGTAGTCCGTGATCACCATTGCAGTATCCAGCCAAAGGGTGTCGTATTCTTTAATCAGCCTGGCATACTCTTTTGTTTCATCAAACCCCAAATGGGGAACGCAGAGTTTGAGACCGGGATAAGTCTTAAGAATTTTATCCACCTTGTCAGCGCTGCAGATCTCGTAAGGGTCACAAAGATAGTGCTCGCTTTTTGGCTCACGACCGGCATGAATGACCATGGGTTTATTCCGGTCCCGGCAAAGCGTGTAAACCGGATCAAGATCCGGACTGTTCATATCAAAACATTGAACATGGGCATGCAGCTTTACCCCGGCCAACCCCATATCAAATGCTTTGTTCAAAATATCCACTGCCCCTTTTTCTCCAGGGAAAAACGTGGCAAGACCGATGACCTTGCCAGGAAATTGCCGGCAAAGATCTGCCATATATGCATTTAGAGACTCTGCCATCCCAGGTTTATGGGCATATTGAAGTGCTGTGACCCGGCTAACGCCATGGTCTAAAAGAAATGCGATCAGGTCTTGGCTTGTCATCCGGTATCGTATCTTCCAGGCATGATCGTCAAACCAATTTCTGACCGCAGAAAAAACCGCATCCGGAAACACATGAACATGGGAATCAATTACCCGGGAAAGCCCTGAAGGAAGCCCAGCCCCCTCAGGATCATCAAAGTATGGAAGTTCCGTTGTCAACACAATATAGAATCCTTTATCAGACCAAGTTCTTCGTAATAATCTTTTGCTCCGGGCAAACACATTTAGCTTTGGCACGTAGGCACGTTTGCCCTAAGAAAAAGGCATCAGGCGGATTTTTGCAAAAAATTCGGCAGCCGTTTCTTAGGACAAACGTGCCGGTATCTGCTATCTGCATATAAGCCCCTTTACCTTTTAAGTTCCGGCCATCAATTGGGTAACCAGTATCCGGGTACCGATCCCCACCAAAATGATGCCGCCAACAATCTCCATTCGCTTGCCCAGCATCGTACCAAGACGTTTGCCAAGACCAATAGCGACCAAAGACAGCCCGGATGTGATCACTCCAATGATCACAGAAGGGTACCAAATATTGATATCCATCATGGCAAGACTTAAACCAATAGCCAATGCATCAATGCTTGTAGCGATACTGAGCATGACCATGGTCATGCCCCTGGACGGGTCCTTTTGAATGACAGTATCAGATTTATCCAAACCGGAAATGATCATTCGCCCGCCAACAAAAAGGAGCAGACCAAAAGCAATCCAATGATCAAATGCTTTGAAATAGGATACAAACCCAACACCTAAAAACCAGCCGATCACCGGCATCATAAACTGGAATAAGCCGAAATGAAACGCCAGCCTGAACACCGCCCGTTTGTTGTCTGCAAACCCGGATGCTGCTGCGGCAAGGGATACGGCCGCTGCATCCATAGCTAAACCCAGCGCCAGAAATATAATATCAAAAGTTCCCATTGTTCCTTCTTTGGTTTGAAAAATGTCAGACGAGCAGGATAATAAAAAAGAGTCTAATTTGCAAATTCAACCGGTTTGGTGTAACTTTTGTAATCTATATATAATCTGTTCCAAACCTCACAAGACGACTCAAAAGGAGAGTACCATGGATAAATCAAAGAGCCTGAACATTCTCAAGAATGCCTTTCTCATGGAACGCCAGGGCAAATCCCTGTATGAAACTGCACGGGATAACGCAACGGATAGCGCAGTTAAAGACTTTTTTCAGTCCCTTGCCGACGACGAACAAGAACATATGGATATCCTTGAAAAACAATTCAAATCCTATATGAACAGTGGAAAATTTGCCGCCGGCGGATATGAAAACGACGGCGGTGCGGAACCAGCCCCTGAAATTCTTACTAATGAAATCAAAGGTAAAATCAATGCTGCGGGCTTTGAGGCCACAGCCATTACAGCTGCTATCGGCTTTGAAGAAAAAGCAGTCGAACTTTATGCATTAAGAGCCCAGGAAGCTGAGGATGAGGAAGAGAAAAAACTGTATAACTGGCTTTCAGTATGGGAGAAAACCCATCTTAAAAAACTGATTTCCCTGCAGGAAGGACTCATGGAGCGGGTATGGGAAGACAACAGCTTCTGGCCGTTTTAAAATAAATCTCTACTGATCAGAATAATATCCTGATCAGTAGAGACCGTTTTTTAAATACTAAAATTGCTTCTCAGCTTTTGCCATTTCCACGATGGGTAAAGGCCCTAAAGGGGAACCGGGCAGCTGATTTAAAATTTTCTGCGGCATGGACCGGTAAAGGAGACGGGCTGTTAAGGTCTGGCCTTTTACCGGTTCTGTTTTCAGATCAAAAGTGTGAACTGCACTCTTCTTTGCAGGAATCCGTGTGTCAGACAAGATCTCCTTGGCTTTGGCCAAATTAACAACTGGATTTCCCTGACCGTCTCCCAAGATTGTTCTAAACAGGATGGTATCTTCAGGCAGTTCATTTTTTTCATTCATTATACCAGTCTTAAAAAGGACCTTGCCTGTATCATCTTTAAGGGTCAGTTCGATCCATACCTGGCGAAGATCTCCTACCCCTGTGGGTAAGGAATGCCCTGCACCGGAGTTGGTCACCTTAACTGAGGCAAGAGTTTTATCTTTCATATCAAGGGCAAGGTCTGCAGCATTCTGTAGCCGCTCAACTGCCATGGTGGATTTTTCATTGCCGTCAAACATCTCAGGTACCCCGGAATTGGCGCCGACAAAATAATGGGTAAAGATATGGGGACGTTCGTCTGAATAGTCTGTTGCTGCGCCAGGATTTTCCGGCCGTGGTGTGGACCCAGTTGCCGGGATTCCCGGACGCTGGTACATGTGGCATCCCTGGCAGCCAATACGTTTAGCAGGGTCAGGATCATTATACGGACTGTTTTCCCATTCTGTATAGGTGGTTTCAAGATCGGTTCCAAAGGCCACATGCTTGACATTATGACAGGTCCCGCAGATCTTGGAATCCGTGTGCAGTTTGGAAAATGCAGCCTCATGAAAATCAGGTTCTGAATCATCAAACGGACCGTATTTGATTCCGGGATCATCTTCTCCCTGGCCTGGGGATAACACAAGGCCGTTGTTGTACATCTTTGTCACATCCACAGCAGAGTGACAATAGTCACACTGGATACCCTGGGCTGCAATCTCGTCTGTCTTGGAAAGATCATCGGACAGTTTTTTAGGAAAACCTGTCACATAGCCCATGGGGGTGTGGCATTTTACACAAGATTCTGCTTCTTCAATTTCTCCAGCATCGGTCAAGCCTTTACGCAGGAATTTAGCTACCCGGGTATACACCGGATCTTTATGGGAAAGGTTGTGCATGGAGCCCTGCCACTGGCTCATAATTTCTCCGTGGCATCCGCCACAGGTTTCAGGATCGATGAACTGTTCCATCTCAAAGGTCTGATCAGGCGTTGCTTGAGTCTCAGCATCTGCATAGGTCAATCCTGCCCATATGATCCCCAGACAACCGCATACAACTCCAAGTATAATTTTTTTGTCCATCATGGATTTAGGATTCTCCTTGTATTTTTATTCTTTGATCAGGCCGCCGGGGTATTCTTTGGTTTCCCCGTCAAGGGTAAGCACAGTCCAGTTGCCGTCCTCATCTTTGGCAGACACAAGGCAGTCCATCTTTGTGCCGTCGTTGAGGGTAATGTAACACTCTCCTGTCTCATTCATTGTATTTACTGCAACAAATTTTCTATCTTGGGACAATTTCCTAAAGGTTTCTATGGCCTTTTCCAGGGTGATGATCCGGTTGTATTCATCAGGATCAATCTCTTTAATGCGCTCACGGAGTTCCTGGATCTGTTCTTTCTGGGAGGCGATCACTTTCATGACCTTTTCCATCTCGTCTTTCTGATCCGTCGGGATAGAAAAAAGTATCTGTTTTTGAATTTCTATGTCTGTTTCAATAAAATTTATTTTTTGCAGCAGCCCTTTTACCCTGTCTTTCATTTTCTCAACCTTTTGCTATGCCAATATCATTTGTTTTTATCACAACTTGGGCGAGTATAACTGCTTTGTCGGAAGATTCAAGATATTTTTCCCAGGTGGCGAAAGGATGGGATAGGAGAATGGCACGTGATGAGCGAAAAGTGGTCCAATAAGGTATCGGCCACACGGGCCGATTACTTCTTAGGTGCTCAGGACCGGCACACGCCATGACCTTGTTTTTCTGCCTGGCGTGCCCCTTTTGCGATCCAGTTCAACAGCCTGGACAGCAATCCTCTTTTCTTTTTCTTATTTGAAGGTGCCGGGGGCATCTAAACGTCCACATCATAAATCATTAAAAGGTGTCCCTTGTCCAGCTCCCTATATTCCCTTAACTCAAGGTTTATATCCAGCTCCACATCAAAGAGAGCCAAACCTGTGCCAAAGAGTTTGGGAACCAGTGTCAGGTGGACTTCAGTGATGAGATTTTTTTCTGCAAAAAGCGAGTTGATCAAGGCACCACCAATTAAAGTGACTTTATCATACCCCCTTTCTTTAAGGTCTTGTAAAATCTTTTCAGGTGCCTGATCTGTATAAATAAGATTTTCATCATCACTTACCCGCTCTTTATTGCGGGTCATGACGACATTGAGGCGCCCTGGAAGCGGCCTTCCAATAGTATCATAGGTTTTTGATCCCATGATCATTGCGCCGGCTTCTTTTGTTACTTTTACAAAATACTGCTTATCCGCTTTTCCGGTCCAATCCACAAGCTGGCTGTCATCCCTGGCAATCATGCCGTCCAGGGTAGTTGCCATAAGTAAAATCACGTCCATAGGTTTTGTCCTTTTCAATCCTTTTGGGGCCATTGCCCGTCAACGTCTTCTGTCTTATAGCAGAACCGGCTCCAGGTAAATTCTTTTTTAGAAATAGGGCAACGCAAGGTGACCTTATGCTCGGTTACGCCAACCACTTCCCAGTCGCCGTATCTGGGAGATTCCTCAATCCTGATTTTTTGTCCCACCTCAAAAGGGTAAGCTTTAAATACAGTCACTTTCGCCATGGCATCCTTCCTTTCTATGTCTTTTTTAAAGGTGCTGTCATGTTTGCCGGAACCACCAGTTGCTCAAATTCCTTGGGCTCTAAAATATCCAAATCTGCTGCTGCCTGTTTGAGTGTTATCCCCTTAGCATGTGCGTGCTTTGCAATGGATGCTGCATTCTCGTATCCGATATGAGGGTTTAAGGCCGTGACAAGCATCAGGGAATTTTCCAAATGAGTTTGGATCATCTGAAGATCTGGCTCAAGCCCTTTAATACAATTTTTAGTAAACGATACTGCACTATCGCCTAAAAGACGGGCAGACTGTATGAAATTGGCAATGATCACCGGCTTGAATACATTGAGTTCGAAATGGCCTGACATGCCTGCCACAGTAACGGCAGTATCATTCCCCATAACCTGGGCACAAGCCATGGTTATGGCTTCAACCTGCGTGGGATTTACCTTTCCCGGCATAATTGAAGAGCCAGGTTCGTTTGCAGGCAGCTTGAGTTCACCAATACCGCATCTTGGACCTGATCCCAGCATGCGGATGTCATTTGCTATCTTCATAAGGCTGACCGCCACAGCCTTTAATGCCCCATGTGCTGCCACAAGACCATCATGGGAGGCCAGGCTTTCAAATTTATTGTCTGCAGATCTGAAAGGCAATCCGGTCAGACTTGCCACCTCTTTGGCCACTTCAATATCAAACCCTTCAGGAGAATTTAACCCCGTACCCACGGCAGTTCCTCCTAAAGCCAGCTCCCACAGACGGTCAAGGCTTGCTTCAATCTGCTCAATGCCTCTGGAAAGCATTTGAACATATCCTGAAAATTCCTGGCCAAGGGTCAAAGGAACCGCATCCATGAAATGGGTCCGCCCTGTTTTCACGATATCCGTCCATGCACGGGATTTTTCCTCAAGCGCAGTTTTAAGCGAAATCAGTCCCGGCAGGGTATTGGTTTTCACCAGTATGGCTGCGGCAATGTGCATGGCTGCAGGAAAGGTATCATTGGAAGACTGGGACCGGTTTACATCATCATTGGGATGGATCGGCGGTTTC
>JAKSAU010000991.1 GCA_022361535.1 Desulfobacterales bacterium | reverse complement strand
GGCCGTGGTCGGCCGGACGGCCGGAGAGCTATCGCGTCGAGGACTTAATTCAGTGGTCGAACCTTGCGAGTTCGTCAACGGTGAATTTGGTAAATCTAAACAGACATGTGGAGATGGTGAAAGCTTTGCTGGCGGGAGTCGTGGCGTCGCGGGAGGCGGCAGTTATCGGTGAAGACATGGAAAGCGCGGTGAGGGTGATCGAAGGGCTGCTTAGAGGTGCGCGGGCGTTTATTGTGTATCTTGAGGCTAGATCGCGGAATCTCGTATCAGTAGTAAGTTTTTGGATAGATCTTATGCATTTCTTGACGATGGAAGGCACCGCCAGTTTTCACAGCTGACCAAATTGTCGCAGACTTTCGCGCTCCTAGCTCGAGAAGACGCGCGCCTGTCACTTTCCATCGCTAACGCTGCGAAAAGGGACGGCTCTTCCATGAAGACGATTGCCATTATGACCATGATATTCCTGCCAGGCAGCTTCTTCGCCGCCATCTTTGCAATGCCCGTGCTCGACTGGGAGACTGAGGGTGTGGTGCACCGCAAATTCTGGATATACTTGGCCTTGACTTTGCCATCAACGCTGGTCATTGGCATTGTGTGGTATTTCATTGCCGAGAAAGAGGCCTCTGTTAGGTGGACGGGGAGGAGGGGCAGAGGGGACAAAAAGAAAGTCTAAAGAAGAAAGATCTCGGCCATGCCTATGGGCCTTAAAGCCTACCAAAGAAGAAACTTGCTCTCAGCCTCCCAGGAACTATGAGAGCTTACTTCCACTCGTTAAATATGAATGCGATCCAACCAATCTCATACCGATGGTTGTGGTGAGATAAGACTATTGCGTTTGCAGAAGTGGTCTGAGTGACATGCCTATTAGGGAATGTATACAACTATACGTTTTTTTTGCTTAGCAAGTAGTTAATATGTAACACGGCGAACATTATCCATGTTGAAGGTGCAATGTCCTGCCAGATATTTGGTCCGATCATGAAATTCCAATGCTTGGTTGCTTTTCCACACCGCATGAATGGACAACCGAGTC
>JAKSAU010000952.1 GCA_022361535.1 Desulfobacterales bacterium | reverse complement strand
GGCTTGGATTGCAGCATATAAGCAAAGTCTTCGCTTCCCATGCTGGGTTTTTCCAGATAAACAACCTTTTCAATCCCCAGGAACTCTTCAGCCTTTTGCTTTACGAAATCTGTTTCAGCTTTATGATTCACGGTGGCATCGTAGCTTCGCCGATAATCCACAGTTGCTGACATGCCGTAACTGCTTGCCTGATCTTGGGCAATCTGGATAATACGCTGCTCTAAGAAATCCCGTGTTTTTGGATCAAAAGACCGGATGCCAACAACCAGTTCAGCTTCATCTGGAATAATATTGCTTACGGTTCCGCTTTTAAACGCCCCTACAGTGACAACTGCCGGTTCAAAGGCCTCAATATTTCTTGAGACAATGGTTTGAAGTGCCATGACAATGGATGCCCCGGCAACGATCGGATCTGCTGCATTTTCAGGACTTGCACCATGACCACCTTTGCCATGTATAGTAATCAACGCCTCATCTACTGCTGCCATAACAGGGCCTGAGCGAACACCAATATACCCAGCCGGAAGGTCGGGCTTATTATGCAATGCAAAAACCGCATCACAAGGGAACCTGTCAAACAGACCTTCTTCAACCATTATTTTGCCGCCGCCATGGTTTTCTTCAGCCGGCTGGAAAATCAGATGAAGGGTACCGTCAAATGCCTTGCGTTCCGCAATCGCTTTGGCTGCCCCTAAAAGCATGGCCATATGACCGTCATGGCCGCAGGCATGCATGCGGCCGGATATTTTGCTTGCATAGGGAAGTTCGTTTTTTTCTGCCATGGGTAGGCCGTCCATGTCTGAACGAATTCCCAAAGATTTTTTGGAACTGCCGTTTTTCAACGTCCCGACAAGACCTGTTTTGGCTATTCCTTGATGAACTTCATATCCGAGTTTTACAAGGTGATCGGCAATAAAATCAGGCGTACGCTCTTCTTCCAGACCAATCTCAGGATATTGGTGGAGATGGTGGCGTATGGATGTCATCCATTCTGTGTCTACCTGAATGTCTTTCAATTTGCTCATACCGGATAAGGTGTTAGGCATCTCGCGTAGGTATTTTGTTTTCAAAATAAGTGAACGTGCTCACAAGAATTCCGGTCAGACACAAGTAGATCAATGCCAGAAGCAACATGGGTTCATAAACGATATAGGTTTCCTGACGGATCTTTGAGATCACTGCATAGACATCAACAACTGTTATGGTTGCAACAAGCGGCGTGGATTTTAGCTGCAGTACGACTTCTCCGGCGAGAGTGGGGAGAACCCTGTGTAAGGCACGGGGCAGCCAGATCCGGCGGAGTATTGTCCAGCGACTCATGCCATATGCTTTTGCCGCTTCTAACTCGCCTGCAGGAACCCCAGCAAAGGCACCGCGCATAATCTCACCTTCATACCCGGCAAAAGACATGGTCAGTGCGAACACACCATAAGGCCAGGCTTCGCGTAAATATGGCCATAGAATAGATTCCCTTATCCAGGGAATCTGGGGAAATAGGGATCCAACCCCATAGTAAATCAACCAAAGCTGAAGCAATAAAGGCGTGCCCCGTATCAGGGTGCAAAACACTTTAGATGCAACTGCAAGGGGGGCTGGCCCGGTTACTTGAAATAGTCCCAGGGGAATTGCAAAACTGATACCCAGAATACAGGATGCAAAAAGGATAATAAGGGTAACCCCTACACCAGACAGAAGATCGCCATAATAATTAGGCAGCCAGTCCCATCGCATTTGCGTAGCAATGGCGGTAACCATCGCCAGAGCAATGCCAATTAATACGATACGGTGCGGTTTCAGCCAATCTTTTATCATTTACCCCACCTCCGGCATGCCTTTGTACGCGCGCCGTTCAATCATTTTTATACCGACATTGGACAGCAGGGTCACAATAAGATAAAGCACCCCGGCTGCAGAGAAAAACAGAAAATAGGCTTTGGTTGCGCCGCCGGCCTGACGGGTAGCAAGGGTGAGTTCCATGAACCCGACTACAGCCAGCAAGGCTGTATCCTTGGTGGCAATCAGCCAGAGATTGGACAGCCCGGGAATGGCATGAGGCAGCATGGCAGGTAAGGTTATCCTGCGCAGCAAAAGTCCTGCACTCATCCCGTAAGCCCTGCCCGCTTCAATCTGTCCGGGATTGATCGCTTTGATGGCTCCCCTAAGTACTTCTGTGGAATAAGCACCCTGAACGACCCCAATCACCATTATACCTGCCACAAGCCCATTTATGTCAATGGGTCTGGACCCAAATAAAACCAGTATCCGGTTCACAAGATCAGAACCCGCATAAAAGAGCAGCACAATCAATACCAGTTCAGGTATGGCACGAATGACGGTTGTATAGGTATTCAATATATCCTTTATCACAGGTCCGCCGTATAATTTGCCGAATGCGCCACCGATGCCTATCAACAAGCCGACAAGATATCCGCCCACAGCAACGGTCATTGACAGTGCCAATCCTTTGAGCAACACACCACCCCATCCGGGCGGTGAAAGGGCAAGCAGTTCCAGGGAACTCATTGTGTATCTAATCTCCTAAGTCTTCAGGTAAGCAAAATCCGGGGAACCGGGGACTGGCAGCCAGCCCCCGGCATATGGGACGTGTTAATTATTCACCGTAAACGTCAACTTTAAAGTATTTCTTGGTGATTTCCTGGTACTTGCCATTGGCACGGATGGTTTTAATTGCAGCATTGATTTTTGCTTTCATTTCATCGCTGCCCTTACGCATACCAACACCTACACCACGGCCCAGAACGGCCGGATCATCAATGGCTGCACCTTTAAGGTCACAACAGGACTGTCCGTCTGCAGTTTCTAAAAAGTCTATCATGGCAAGAGAATCTGCCTGGGTGGCATCCAAACGGCCGGAGATGAGATCCTGGTTGATTTCATCCTGAGTCTGGTATTGTTTGATCTTGGAATCTTTGTAATGTTTAGCGGCATAAGCAGCATGAGTGGTTGCTGTCTGTACACCTAAGACTTTACCTTTCAGACCTGCGGGAGTGGCTTCGAATTTCATGCCTTTGGCACCCACAACATAGGCTGGCGTGTTAAAATACTTTTCTGAGAAATCAATGGATTTAAGACGTTCTTCCGTAATGGACATAGACCCGATGATCAGGTCCACTTTTTTTGAAATCAAAGCAGGGATAATACCGTCCCATGCAGTTGGTACTAGTTCGTAGTCAAGACCTGCAGCCGTGCAGATGGCCTCAATCATTTCAATTTCCCAGCCGGTCCAGTTACCAGATGCATCAGGCACTGTAAAGGGCGGGTAGGGTTCTGCACCAAATGTCACCCGGACTTTTTCTCCGGCGTAAGCCATTGAGGTGCTGAGGGTGATGACTGCGAGAACAACCAACAGTTTTTTCAATAATTGGGCCATTTGAATCTCCTTTACATTTATTATGGTGTTATAAAAAATTATGTCCGATATCTTTAATTTAAGATACCGAACTTATAAACCGCTTTAAATGCTCTGACTTTGGTGCGCCGAAAATATCCTCGGGGCCACCTTGTTCCTCGATAATACCGTTATTGAGGAATATAATCTTGTCAGCTACGTCCTGAGCAAATTTCATCTCATGGGTTACGATCAGCATGGTACGGCCTTCTTTGGCCAAATCGCTGATAACGGACAACACTTCTCCGATCAGTTCCGGGTCAAGCGCAGATGTAGGCTCGTCAAAGAGCATTACCTCCGGTTCTATAGCAAGTGCTCTGGCAATGGCTGCCCGCTGCTGCTGGCTGCCTGAAAGAAAGGCCGGGAAGGTTTCACGCTTATCGTACAACCCAACCCGTTTAAGAAGACTGTCTGCCAGCTCAATGGCTTCTGATTTTTTCTTGCCCAACACCTGTACCGGCACTTCAATAACATTTTCAAGCAGGGTCATGTGCTGCCAAAGATTGAAGCTTTGAAAGACCATAGCCAGGCGTGTACGAATTCGCCGTATCTGTTCCTGACTGGCCGGTTTCAGCCCCCCTTTGCCATCGCTTTTCATTTCAATGGCTTCGCCATGCACCTTGATGGTTCCGCTTGTCGGTGTCTCAAGCATATTGATGCACCGTAGCATGGTAGACTTGCCTGAGCCGCTGCCTCCGATAATGGCGATGACATCGCCCTGATTTGCCTCAAGGGAGACTCCCTTTAGAACCTCAATGTGGCCGAACGATTTGTGAAGGTCAATAACCTCAACTGCTTTGGACTTGTTTTGCGTAGGTTTGCCGGGTGTGCTGCTTTCGTGGCTGGTGGATGATTCGCTCAAAATGATCTCCATTGTATACATTTTTTGTTCGCTAATCTTTGTGTCCAGTAACATTGCCTCCGGTTTTTGTCAACAGCTATCCCCATCCGGCTCAGCAAAATTTTACTATATGGCGCATCTTTATCCTATAGTTGGATTCAACTATGAATGCAAGCAATTGTATATTTTTTGTATACCGGGTTTTCTTTTACAAACACTTGACTTAATATTGTATACACTTTATGTATGTAATAAATGTGCCAAATAAATCACATGTATAGACGTTACCATATAGGGAATTAAAAAAATGATAGACAGTGTTAATTTCAAAGGCAATTTAACAATATTGAGCGACGATGAAATCGCCCGTATCCATGATGCCTCTGTTCAAATACTTGAAAAAACCGGAATGGCCATGGAGCTTTCAGATCATAGATACGATCATCTTGAAAAAGCCGGCGCCAGGGTGGACAGGGAAAACCACCGGGTATATTTTTCAGCATCCATGGTTGAAAAAGCACTGGAAACAAGTCCGTCAACCTACACACTCGGTGCACGAAATCCGGAGAACAGTCTGCCCCTGGATGGGAACAACGGATACCTGACCATGGACGGGACAGGGGTTAAAATACAAGACATTGACACCGGTGAGGTCAGGACATCAACGTTCCAGGACCTTTGTGACGCAGGGCGGGTGGCAGACGCCCTTCCCCAAGTCGCATTCATGTGGCCCTGCCTTTCTGCCCAGGACAAACCCGCCGCTGTCCAACCCCTTTACGAACTTTTCGCCCTGCTCAAAAGCTCTGGTAAACATATTCAGGCTATGACTGCTGTGAACCCTGTAACTGCAAAAGGTTCCGTAGAAATAGCCGCAGTCGTTGCAGGCGGAAAAGAGGCGCTGAGAGCCAACCCGATTATTTCCAATTTTCAATGCAGCACAAGCCCGCTCTCTTATGAAGAAGACGCGCTTGAGGCAGCACTGATCTTTGGCGAAGCTGGTGTGCCCGTGGGCTTTTTGAACATGCAGATTGGTTGTGCTACGGCACCTGCCACCATAGCCGGTAACATTGCTATGGGAAATGCCGAAATTCTTGCAGGCATTACCTTTCTTCAACAGTTTTATCAGGGAGCCCCAACCTTTTACGGTTCCTGTGCCACATTCATGGAGTTGAGGACCGGAGCGGTAACCGCCGGCGGGCCAGAGGATTTTCTTTTACAGGCTGCTTCAGCACAACTGGCCCATCATTACAAACTGCCTGCCAATGTAGGAACCTTTGCTACAGGCGCGAAAAGGACAGGATGGCATTCTGCAGTGGAGAACTCAATTTCCGGAGCAGTTAGCCAGTTTGCCAGGGCAGACATGATGTGCGGAGCAGGGCTTACCCATGCTGCCACCATTTTCTCTTTTGAGCAACTGCTTATGGATTGTGAAATTTACGATGTAATCCGTAATGTAGCCCAGGGTATTGTTGTGGATGACGAAACCCTGGCCGTGGATGTTGTCGACCGGGTAGGTCCCCAAAAGCATTTTATGACAGACCCGCATACCATCAAGCATCTTCGTTCTGCCTGGCAGCCAACGGTTATTGACCGCACTGCATATGCCCAGTGGGAGGCCGCAGGCAAACCATCCACCCAGGACCACGCTAAGACAAAAGCAAAACAACTTCTTGAAACCCATGAACCACCAGCCCTTGAAAATGAAGAAGAGCTGCTGGCAATCATAAAACGTATCGAATCTGGTTTGTAAGGCAAACAAGTAAATTAAGATATAAGAATATGCCTGCCCAGCAGGCATATTTTAGACTGATTATAATTGTATACAACTTTGAAATACATTTAACAGGAGGTGACTATGATGACACATCAGGCAGCAGGAGCTGCCCAAGCCCCACTTTTAGGGGCTTTACCCGGTCGCTTCGGCTTGTCAGGATTAAGCCGTGATGACTGCGGGAAAATTCATGAAGCCAGCCTGGAACTGCTGAAGACCACTGGCATTGTCGTTCCCAGCCCCAAAGCACAGGAAATCTTTTCTGACCATGGTGCCAGGATCGATAAAGAGACCAACAGGGTCTATCTGCCCCCGGATATGGTGGAAAAGGCAATTGAAACAACGCCATCCAAAATCGTCATTCCCGGGCGGACAGAAGACAGGGACCACCATATGGGAGGAGACTCTTTAGGCTTCATCAATTTTGGGTCCACAGTCTGGGTCAATGACATCAATACAGGTGAACGCCGTGAAGCATTAAAACAGGATGTGGTTGAGGTAACCCGGATTATGGACAGTCTGGACAGCCTGGATATTCTCATTTCAATGCTCAATGCCACAGACAAATCCCCTGTAACAGAGACCATGCATACACTCGCGGCCATGATGTCCAACACGGACAAGCCGGTTGAGGCCATCCCGCCGACAGCCGACCTGATCCCCAAAATGGCAGCCATGGGCGAAGCGGTTTTGGGAAAAGACGCATTTAGAAAGCGGCCTTTCTTTTTTACAGGTGTCTGTGTCGTCAGCCCCCTGCAGTTGGTTGATGACTGCTCCGAGGTACTTATGGCAGCAGTTGAGCACGGATTCACGACATCGGTATTATCCATGTGTCTTGCCGGCGGTACAGCTCCAGTTCATTTGGCAGGTACGGTTGTCCAGCATAATGCAGAAGTCCTGTCAGGGATCACATTAGGACAGCTTGTAAAACCTGGTGCGCCCATGTTTTATTCATCTTCCACCACGGCCCTTGACATGAGATTCGGAACCGCGGCTGTGGGCTCACCTGAAGGGGCCATATTAAATGCGGCCCTGGCCCAGATGGGAAAGTACTATTTGATTCCCGTCCGGGTCTCCGGCGGCTAGGTGGATTCAAAAGTATGCGATGCCCAGGCAGGGTATGAATCCCTTCTCACCGCTCTTCCGGCAGCTTTGGCAGGTGCCAATCTGATATACGGAACAGGTATGGTGGACAGCGGAATGGCCCTGGATTACGGCAAGCTGATCGTGGATGATGAAATCAATACTGCCATCAAGCACATTGTCAAAGGATTTGAGGTGAACGAAGAGACCCTTTCCGTGGATCTGATCAAGGAGGTCGGACATTCGGGAAATTATCTCACCCACCCAAGCACATTCAAGCACTGTGCAGATGCCATGAACCCGAAGCTGATGGATCGGGTCAATTATGACCGGTGGAAAAATGCAGGGTCTACAGACCTTCACCACAGGGCAATGGAGCAGGCACGGACAATCCTTGAAACACACGAACCCAAGGAATTACCAGCCCAAACCCGGAAGGAAATAGACGAAATAATCAAAGAAACAGAAAAAGAATTGGGCGTTATTAACTGATGCCCGGAACAAATAAGCCCCTGTAACAGTGAAAATAAGTATTACAAGGGATTAAAAACGTTTAAGGAAAAACCACATGAAATCAATCACAACAAGTCTTGGTGACGGCGTTAGGATTGAGCTTACCCGGAATGAGCTGCGAAACGACATTGTCCAAGGCAGTGAAGCAGCCGCTAAAAAGGGAAAGATTGATCCGCTGACGCCTGAAGACATCGACCATATGGTGGATATCTTCAGCCAGCCTGGCAGAACCGTTTCGGTTGAACCAGGCAAAGAGGTGGTGGTAACAGATGACGGGGCAGGACTGATGCCCTCATGGGGACGCCCCAGTGCAGGACATGCCATTCCCATATCCGACCACCAGAGCATTTTGATGTACGAGCGGGTATATTGCGGGGACACCTGCGGACTTGGCTTTCCCGACTATTCCTACAAGCCTGTAAAATCCGCCATCGGGTATGCACGATCGCATTACAAAGCCATCTCAATGCTGACGACCATTCCGCTGGTATACGGGTCCCAGCCAAACATGGGCATGTACTACCACCCCACAGGACCTGTGGAATCCCCCTCCGAGTATTTATCCAAGTTCGAATTTGACAAGGCCAAAGAAGTCCAGGAAGAAGCAGCCGAGCATATGCGACGGGATATCATGGACGTGGCCGAGAACCTTTATGAAGTCGGTTGCGAAGCCATGAATCTTGACACTTCAGGTTCGGCCGGTGATGCTGATTTCTGGGGGTGCTTGAATACGGTCAAAGACATGAAGGAAAAAATGCCGGACATGCCTGTTGAAATGGGTATGGCAGGTGAAATGGTCATGGGCATGCATGGCGAACTGACCTTCGAGGGCGAACGCCTGGCAGGTATGTTCCCTCACAGCCAGGCCAAGGTGGCCGCCAAGGCAGGTGTTGACGTATTTGGTATTGCCGTAAATACGGAAACAGGCAAATCAACCCCTTACAATCTTGCAAGAACCGTTACGTTTACAAAGGCATGCTCTGATGAAAGCCCGATTCCTGTTCATGCCAATTCGGGCATGGGCGTCGGCGGTATGCCAATGACCCTGCTGCCGCCAATAGGTGATTCAACCCGGTGTGCCAAAGCGCTTGTGGAGATCGGCAAAGCCGACGGGTTGTAGGTGGGTACAGGAGATTCCCACGGGGTAGCCATCGCTCAGATCGTGTCATCATGCATGGGCGGTGTCCGGACGGCCGGAGATCTGGTCGCCTGGATGCAGCTGACACGCAAGATGAAAATCGATCAGGCCAAAGCGTATGTCGCCGAAAAGTTAAATACACAGGTTGCAAACCTGACTGATGAAACCTTCATGGCTAAAAAAAGGGAGGAACTGGGGCTAAGTTCCGTTATACCCGACCATGTTGAATATGCAGGGATTGCCGCCAAAACAAAAATCGCCAAACTTTTGGACATTTCCATCCACTCGGTGGACCTGTACCACAAGCATTTGAAGGGTTAAGGAGACACGACAGATGCTCATGAAAACAAAAGAATTAATCGATCTTGAAAATAATTACGGGGCTAACAATTACAAACCATTGGATGTGGTTCTTACCCGGGGTGAAGGTGTTTGGGTCTGGGATGTAGACGGCAACCGATACATGGACTGCCTGTCTGCCTATTCAGCAGTAAACCAGGGCCATTGCCATCCCAAAATTAAAGAAGCCATGGTCAGCCAGGCTGATAAATTGACTTTAACCTCGCGGGCATTCAGGAACGACCAGCTGCCATTGCTTTATGAAGAGCTATGCAAACTGACCAACACCCATAAAGTGCTGCCCATGAACTCCGGTGCAGAAGCGGTTGAGACGGCCATCAAGTCTGTCCGCAAATGGGGGTATGAGGTCAAGGGCGTGGAAAAGGACAAGGCTGAAATCATTGTCTGCGAAGACAATTTCCATGGCCGGACGTTAGGAATTGTCGGTTTTTCTACCGATCCCAATGCCAGGGATAACTTTGGCCCCTTTGCGCCGGGCTTTAAAGTAATTCCATATGGAGATGCAGATGCGCTTGAACTTGCCATCACTGAAAACACGGTTGCCTTTATGGTAGAGCCCATTCAGGGCGAAGCAGGAGTTATTATCCCGCCAGAAGGATATCTTAAAAAGGTCAGAGACATCTGCAACCGGAAAAATATCATGCTGATCCTGGACGAAATCCAGACAGGCCTTGGCCGGACAGGTGCACTTCTGGCTGAAGAACACGAAGGCATTGAGGCGGACATGACCCTGATCGGCAAGGCCCTTTCAGGCGGTTTTTATCCGGTTTCTGCTGTGTTATCCAATACCGAAGTACTTGGAACCCTCAAACCCGGTCAGCATGGTTCTACTTTCGGTGGGAATCCACTTGCCTGCAGTGTGGCAAGGACGGCACTTAAAGTGCTGGTTGAAGAAGGCATGATCGACAATGCAAAAGAGATGGGCAGCTATTTCCTTGAACGGCTTTTGGATATCGAAAACCCTGCGATCAAAGAGATCCGCGGAAGAGGGCTAATGATCGCCATTGAACTTAAGGAAGGCACCCAAGGAGGTGCCCGTCGCGTGGCTGAAGAGCTCAAAGCTTGTGGCATCCTTTGCAAGGAAACCCATACATACACCTTAAGGTTTGCGCCGCCATTGGTCATTACCCGTGAAGAGGTGGAGTGGGCCACAGACAAAATCCGCGAGATTTTGAATCAATAACTGGCGACTATGATGCGAAAGGGTGGATTCCACGGTTTTTCCCATACCCTTTCGCACCTATCCACTGAAATAATTGAACGCTTAAAAAGAGATATAGGAGATAAAAAATGGCAGATTTCAACGCGATGCAGGAGGCCCTTGTCGGCTGCGATCAGGCAGGCCTTGAGAACCTGGTAAACAGGGCCTTGGATGAAGGAACCCCGGCAATCGATATCCTAAACCAGGGCCTGATTGCCGGTATGGATATCGTTGGAGAAAAAATGGAAAACGGAGACATGTTCATTCCTGAAGTACTTATGGCTGCTCAGGCCATGGGTGCCTGCGTGACTGTTTTAAAGCCGTTGCTGGGTGAAAGCGGCAGCGATCAGGGTGCGGCTGTTGTTATCGGTACGGTTAAAGGCGATCTCCATGATATCGGGAAGAATCTTGTTGCCATGATGATGGAAAGTGCGGGCATGACCGTTCATAATCTTGGGGTTGATATTGCTCCCGAAGACTTTGTTGCCCAGATCAAAGAGAAAGATGCAAAAATCGTATGCCTGTCAGCACTTTTAACCACCACAATGCCTGCCATGAAACAGACAGTTGATGCCATTGTCGAAGCAGGTCTTAGGGATAAGGTTAAAATCATGGTTGGCGGTGCCCCGGTTACCCAGGCTTTTGCAGATGAAATCGGTGCTGACGGGTTTGCACCTGATGCAGGATCTGCATCCAAACTTGCCAAATC
>JAKSAU010001157.1 GCA_022361535.1 Desulfobacterales bacterium | reverse complement strand
TCATTGATGGAAATGGATGACGACGAGAAGTAGGTAAGGTTTAATTTCTGGTAGAAGGCAGCTGGTAGAAGGCAGTTAGAAAAGAAAAATCCGCCGCACCTCTTAAAAACAAAGCAGAGGTGCGGCGGAAATTCTTATGTGGCTTAGGATGCGTTAGGAACGACAATTACAGGACAGGGGGCATGGCCGATTACATTCTGGGCCGTGCTTCCCATGAGGATCCGTTCAAGGCCTGACCGGCCGTGGGACCCTAAAACAATCAGGTCAATTTCCTTATCCTTTGCTTCCTGAACAATGTACTCCCAAGGCTGGCCGCCCATGTGTACAATAGTTTCGCAAGGGATTTTGGCGTCATCAACCTTCTTTTTAGCCTCATCAATAATAATTCTTGCGTCCTCTGACATCTTTTCAACCAGGGCAGGAGCCACTTCCATCTGCTCCGGGTAAAGATCAACAACACTAATAACGAATATTTCACTATTGCAGATGGCTCCAAGGCTGATGGCCTGCTCCACTGCATTATTGCCGTGTTCGGATCCGTCTACCGCGACCAGAATTCTCTCTCCTCTGGTCAAGGGACATTCGCATACGAGTTTGGTCATAGTCTGCTCCCCATCTAAATAGTTAATAGTTTATGATTTATTCGTTCCTGTTTAAATTCCTATTAATGTGCGCTTACGATACCCAGCAGTGAGAGGGCAACAAGTGCACACACCCAAATCGACAGGATGACATAAGTATAAGACTTCTCTTTGACATATTCAACTGCTGAAGCCAATAAAGCCCAAAGTGCAACGGAACAGCCAAGGGCCAGACCCATCATTGTTATGCCGTCGCCGTAGGTCATATGTTTAAGATAGAAATGGCCGCCGGGGAATCCGCCGCCTACTTCGTTCCATATTGTAGCCGCATCCTTACCTTGGAAAATGGCATCGAACAGCATGTAAGGATTCAGGATATTATTGGTTGGGAATGCCACGGAAATAACGGGTCCCACCATACAGATGATGCAGGATAGGATGGTAACCCAGTATACAATGGAGCCGTATTTAAGTGCCGCTGGGGGCATTACAGGTCTTTCAGTACTCATATTGATTTCCTCCTTTATGACTGCTGGGCCCGGGTAAATTTAATAATGGAACGGGTCACCATGGAAAAGATGGCAACAAACACAAGTCCGTTAAGCCAGGCTGGTACCGTACCGATGATGCCCAGCATGTTCAAGCCCTTGGTCAACAGACCGAAGCAGGAAAAGAACATGAACCCGATGAGCAGGAAGCGAACAAAGCCAGCTTTAACCCTGACAAGAATCATGGCGCCAAGAAGACCGCCCAGTACCTGGCCAACCAGCCAGGGAGCAGCAAACATTGGGATGATGGCACCCATCAAAAGGTACGGCCATACACCAATACAGTCACCCATACCCAGGAGAACACCTGAGTTGGCTGCGGCAACTTTCAATGGGATAGCCATGATCACGTTCTGAGCCGGAACGATGGCCCAGCCGGCGCCCAAACCGAAGAAGCCGGACAGAAGGCCGACGCCTACAATGGCAACGGCACACCAGAGAGACCTGGTAACCGGGTAATCGATAACTTTGTCCATGGAAGCTTCGTAGTAAGGCTGACGAAGCTTGAGGAAGTCTGTGAACTTGTCGACTTTTTTAACTTCCGGCCACTCGATTTTTTTACCGCCCACCAGAAAGTAGACCGCAAGGGCACAAAGGATGCCGCCCAGCGCCAGGCGGATGATACCTTCACCAGTAGCGCCAAGATGCTGGGCTACCAGAATGGCGCCTTGAGCACCGGCAAATGCGCCGATACCGTATGCTGCAGCGCAGAAGATACAGATTCTGAGGTTGGCAAGGCCGGTTTTCATGAACAGACCGGTTGAAACAAGGCCAGAAAACATGGCTACGATCAAGCCGGTTGCCCTTACAATCAAACTATCTACAGGCGTGAACGCCAGCATGAACGGGGTAAAGAGTACACCGCCGCCGATACCGCCGATTACTGCAACCATGGCGATGGCAAAACTCAAGAAAAAGAATCCAAATAACCATCCCCAGATGGCTCCCCCTGACATGGCGCCCGGTTCTGTCTGTGCATTACCGGTAATCAAAGCCAATGCTACATACGACAATATCAGCACCAGCAGCATGACATTAACCTCCAGCCATGGAGATTTAAACATTTTACCCATTTAATCCCTCCTAAATAATTAAATTATTAGATTACTTACTATTTTTATCGGACTTCGGCCGATTACATCCTTTATTTTCAGTTTCTTTTTGTATGGTGATTTCCCATATTTTGAAACCGATTCTATTCGGGCAAATTACATGACCTATATAAGCAGTTGAAGAAAAAATCAATATCATTGATATTTAAGATCTTCTTCCATTCCACTTTTGTTGGTCTATTTTCAGTTTCCATTTACTCTCCTTGCTAAGATAAGAATCGGATTAGCTAATCTTCTTTTTTATTTGGCATATTTGGCACAATCACAGTCTATAAGTCTTATAATCATTGTTTTTTTTCGCTTTTTCCATACCTGGGAGACCGTCCGAAATCAAAGCTGCGGATGATGTTTCCTTTATAATAATTCGGCCCAATTTTGATATGAACGGAATTGACACCTGCCACCGAGGAGCTCGCAGCTATAATTTTTTGCTGTACCTGTACCAGGTTCATCACTTTTTTATCCAAAGTCACTGTCACATCTCCAAGAGATGATCTGACAATAATCCCCCTGGCAATGGGAGCCAGCACCATCGCAACATTTGCTTCAATAGTGAAGTCAAGGCGTTCTTGTTCCATTGGATGGGGTGGGGTGAAAGGCGATTGTTTGAGGTCGATACAAATCTGCGTTAAAAGCTCTTGCACCTGGGAGTCTGTCAAGTCTATGCTTTTAGCCGGTTCGTCTTTGGATGTGTTTTTGTCCTGGCAACATTCAGGAGATAGAACAAGATTGTAAAAGTCAGGGTGCCAGGGTGAATGACCTATAATATTTTTAGTCCATTGGCTTGCATAGCGGTCATATTTTCCCATTGATGTCAACGCAGCGCGTTTTGACGACTTGCCTTCACTCAGCCCGCGGGCAATTCGTTTTGCTTGGGGGGCGCATGCCAGGATCCTGAAAATGTGGCTGACTGACTGAGGAATAAGGTGGCTGACGATACCTATAAGAATGCAATTACCAGTTGTTAACAAGTTGGATAAGGTTTTTATCAGGGCAGACAGGCACTTCTCTCTGTCATGGGTAAAGTTGTTAAACGGGATGGACTTACCACGGACCACCTTGTGCAGGAGGTCTAATTTAATGCCATGATCTTTGGCCGTTATTTCCAATAGGTCATTATCGGTGTACACAGAGCAGCTAAGTGTTTTTTCAAGCTGCAGTGTCAGGCGTCGAGGATCAGAATACAACCTATGTGTAATGGCAATTACCGGCATTTCCCGCCAAATTTAAGTTTACAAGTTAAATGAACAGCGAATGTACTCGCAAGGAGTATGCCATCTAAAAAAAAGCTTTTGATTCAAGAGGTTGTGATTTGTATGAAATGTGCAGGAAACAAAATGAAACGATATGAAACAAATTGGTTAAAACAAAATGAAACAAAATGAATCTGTGTAAAATATCCGATTGAGTTAATCTGGTTTATATTAGTTCACCCTCAATCATACGCATGGATAAAATATCTCCTGCTGTCAGGGTTTGGGTCTGCCAGCGTTCAAAGGCGTGGGTCCAGGCACCTGAAACGGCATCATAAACTTCAATTTCTTTCCACTTTAGAAATTCATAATACTCGTCCTCTATTGCACCGCAAATGACCGTATTAATGTTTTCAGATAAAAGTATGTGGCAAAGTTCATCAGCTGAAGACCGGGGCAGTACAATACTTCTTTTTTCTTGAAGGTTTGTTTTGTCTGCTGTGTGAAGGACAATTACCTCTGTGGCGAGGTCAAACCTGGGTACAATGTCATCCCCAAGAACAGGTATGGCGGTTTTATGGATGTGCATATTATTCGATTCCGTATTGTTTGATTTTCCGCCAAAGGGTGCTTCGGCTCATACCTAATATGTCTGCCGCCTTTGCCTTTTTCCCGTTTGCTTGGCGTAAGGCATCTATAATCATTCTGCGCTGGACACCTGCCCAGGTGTCGTTTTCTGTTTCATTGTTGCCATACACTTTTTCTGGTTCCGGGGTTGCCGGGGAGTCGGGTATGTCCTGGTATGTTTCCGGGGAAACGGCTTGTGGTAATGTGTTGGAAATAGTTTGGTCCAAAATGTAGGCAGGAAGATTTTCCGGTTCTATAGTGGAACCGGAGGCCACGTTAACCGAATATTCGACAACATTCTTAAGCTCGCGGATATTACCTTCGAATGCATAGTTCATCAGGCAGTGTAAAGCGCTTTGGGAAAATCCTTTGATTTGCATATTCAATTGCCGTGTATAATGGCTGACAAAATGATCAAGCAGCAGGCGAACATCTCCCTCACGCTCTCTTAAAGGCGGCAAATGAATTCTTGCGACGTTCAGCCTGAACAAAAGGTCTTTTCTAAATTTTCCCATTGTAACCATCTGTTCAAGGTTTCTATGAGTCGCAGCAATAATGCGTACGTTTGTTTTAAATCCTTTGGTGGCGCCCAGAGGGTAAATTACTTTATCATCTAAAAACGTTAAAAGCTTTACCTGCAGGGGGAGTGGCAAATCCCCGACCTCGGTCAGGAATATGGTACCGTTGTGTGCTAATTTAAAACGGCCCGGCTTGTTCTCAACCGCACCGGTAAATGCACCTTTTTGATGGCCAAAAATCTCAGATTCCAATAAGGTTTCAGGCAGGGCCCCGCAATTGATTTTTACAAAAGGGCCTCCTGCGCGTTCGGAGGTTTGGTGGATGGCTTCGGCCACAAGGTCTTTCCCGGTACCTGTTTCTCCGGTGATCAGAATAGAGGTTTCGGTTTGTGCCAGCATGGGCAGGGTCTGGAAGATTTCTTCCATTTTTTTGCTCCGGCCGATGATATTGGCAAAACTGTAAGCCACATGTCGTTCAGGATCGTTAGTCTCCACGCTACGAAGATCTTCAACCGTTTCAATATAGCCCGTGATATCTCCTTTTATGTTGAAGATCGGGGCAGTATTGAGTTTGATAGGTAATTTCTGGCGATCCAGATTGATCATGTCAGTTTTACAGGAAACAGATCGGTTATCCGGGAGCATGGCAAGCACCGGGCAGTTGGTGATGCAGGCAGAACTTCTTAAAATATTGCTGCATTGGATACCCCTGGCCATTGTCAAAGAAAAACCGGAAAGTGCCTCAAAATAACGATTCAAATGAACAACCCGCCTGTCCCGGTCCAATATCAAGATTCCTAAAGGTATCTCGTCCAGTATGTGTGCAAAATCCAAGGCATTGCGCATCAGAGCGCTGATATGGGCAGGTTCTATCATCAGTAGAGCAGTCCTCTATCCAATAGCTGTTTTTTTCCAGTTCTCCGCCGTGGTTCTATCATCTTACTTGTTGATTTTCAAATAAAATCAGGTGTTGAAACGATAACACCATATTGCTTAAGGTGGCTGTTTTATTTGTTTGACTTATGATATTGAAATGTCATGTGAACAGATTAGATAGGGACAGCTACAAGAAAATAATAGGAATTTAGCAGATGGAAAATGTAAAACTCCTTCTTGAAAGAATAACCAGCAGGGTGAATGCCAACTTAAAAGAATTTGAATTCAATACCCGTCATTTTGTGGATAATACTGTAGAGTTTGGCAAGTTGGCCAAGTTTTATTGTTTTTACGGGATCACTTCACACCACCCGATTTTTTTTCATTTTAAAAATTCCAGTATGGCCGGCTCCTATTTTTTAGGTAAAACCAATGTAAAACAGTCTTGCATATATAAAAGTGATGTCCGTGGCGATGAGTTAAAGAGAAAAGGGGATATTATGGATCAATCCAACCCTTTGCCACTGGTGGATGACGAGATAATCATGATCACCGGAAGCCTGCTTTATAAAACCCTGGTCCACAATAACTCCCATAATCCAGAAACCCCGGAAGAGTTTACCATCAGGAACACCATTGCCTGCCACTATGCCAATATTCATGGTGCAACAATGGAAGGGTGTTTTTTAGGGCCATTTGCTACAGCGGATTTGATGAATCTTCATTCGTGTATCATAGGAGAATTTTCCTATGTTCAGGCTAAAGAGTTTTTTCACAGAAAAATTGATCCCGGCGTTATTTGGGTGGAAACTTCTGACTTTGAGTTTAAATATCAATATGATCGTGACGTCCTTGAAAAATATATTGGGGCAAATGAAAATCATCAGCCTCGGGGCTTGATTTATGAGTTTGTCAGTAAAAAAGAAGAAGACTTTGAACGACTATTTGAAGTGGTGGATCTTGAGCCGGTCAACGCCCCCAAAAGCTCTGCTGTTAACCGGTATGCAGTGATTAAAGGAAAAACCGAAATAGGTGAAAATGTTCTTGTCTCTCAACGTGCGTATTTAAAAAATGCCGAGATGGGTAACGGCTCCAATGCCCAGGAAAACACTTTTATCATCAATTCCCACTTGGAAGGAATGAATGTTACTGCCCATGGCGGTAAAATTATCAATGCTTTTATTGGTCAAAACACCTTTGTTGGATTCAATTCATTCCTTCACGGCAAAGACGAAGCTAAACTATCAATCGGTAAAGGGTGTATAGTCGCTCCCCACACAATTATCGACATTACCGAACCTCTTGACATTCCAGGCAATCATCTGGTGTGGGGATATATTTCTTCACAAGCGGACTTGAGGGATAATACCATTGCCATTGATGACTTAAGGCAGATAAACGGAGCGCATCAAATGGGAAATATGATGTTTTCAGGATCAGGCCAAGCATTTGTGGATGCATTTGCTTCAAGGATTGAGCATATCCTGGAGGCCAACGGAGCTTACTATGATTATGAAAACAAAGAGCTTCGCGGACATGCCCAGGAAGATCAACAAATTGCATTTAATACCTTGCAGCCCTATCGTTCAGGTGAAAATGCGGGGATCTATCCCTCAATACGTATCAAACCCTGATTTTTCAGCAAACGAAATGTTAGTTTAAAGGTTGGGGCAATCAGAGCTGTTGCCCCTCCCTGATAAGAATTTCATAGTAGTTTTAAATTCCAATTCCAGATTCCTGGTCTGGATTTCATCTTGATTCCTTTGGGTACCCGCTCAAACAGGTTGATAAACATCGCATATCCTGCTTGCTGCAGTTCTTCTTTTTTTGAAGACAGATCGAGCATCCAGTTTGGAAACGTATAGTAGGTGGAATTAAATTTACTGGTCCAGGCCGCTTCTCCCATGGGGCTGAAAAACGGTTGTCCAATTTTAAGGTCCGGTGACACAATTCTTGAAATCGCAACAGGCCAATTTGCCTGGGTTACAATACCAAGAGGAAGAGGTGAAACACTGGGCAGGGATATAATGGTCTCTTTGTCCAGTTCCGGGCTGACAACAGCACCTGAAAATCCTTTGGATTTCAAAACGCTTAGGGCAGCCGAATTGGTGATGTTGCAATAAGGACCGGCCCAAATATTCAGTCTTTTTGGCTGTTTGAACAAATCAATTTGCCAAGGCGCATTAAGGACAAAATTTCTGGCCCCTTTTTTTAAGGCTGTCTCCACATATCGGCTGCAGGATACTTCTTCTTTGGGAAAGAGCAAAGGATCCAGCCAAAGCCATGTTTTACCTGCCGGTTTTATGCCGTAATCATTTGCAGATATCCAGATGCCCGAATCCCGATATCCCTTTGAGCGTGTTGGTTTTCCCCTATACACATCCATCTCATAAGGTGACTTATGCTTCCTGGCCTGTCCTTTTCGATTGCTTTTTCCGGCAGGCAGGCTATCCGGTGCCCTGAAAAATTTATTTTTTTGACTTGAAGGCCGGACATTCACATGGGAAACTGTGTCAAGCTCACGGGTAAGGTCTTTAAGCTGAACCTCCAATTCTTTACCCCTTCGATCTATAATGAAAACCGAAGTTCCTTTTTTGATTCGGCCTCCTGACTTTTTCGACAAGAAGAATTTGCCTTTTTTAGGGATGGCTCTTGTGACCTTTTGGACGTAATGAAACCGGTCATCTTCATATCCGATGCGAAGAAGATCTCCAGGGAACAATTCTTCGCGGGTAATAAAGTAGGGGGCTGCAGGGTTTTTCACTCGTCCTAGAAAAAGGCCGGATCCGGTTTCAGATCCATGTTCAAGCGGGTTGCTTACCCTATGGGATAAAAGGTTGTAATGGGAGAATTCCCTGCCCATGGCATATTCAAGGTAAGAAAGGGCCTGTTTCTTTTGTTTCGGATTATCCCTGAGTAGTTTATAGGCCATTGTCGTGTAATAAACATAGTGAGGGCTTTTTTTTCTACCCTCGATTTTCCATGTTTTTACCTGGGGAATTTCTTTGAGCACTTTGGCAAGAACGTCAGCTGAAAAATCCATACACGAGAAGTGTCTTTGTTTCTGGTTTTTCTGCTCATAGATTCGACGGCATGGCTGGACACAGCGGCCTCGCAGAGCGCTTTTTCCGCCAAACCAAGAACTCCAATAGCATCGGCCTGAAACTGAGTAACACAAAGCCCCATGGATAAATACTTCAAGGTCTATATCTTCAGGTGTTTCACCTGCCATCATTTTGATTTCATCCAGATTGAACTCTCTGGGCAAAACGACCTTGGAGAATCCTGCTTCCCTTGCAGATTCAAGTCCTAACACATGGGTACAATTGCCAAGTGTAGAAAGGTGAAGCTCTTTTTCAAACCCGGCTTTTCTTGCCAGCGGGATCATGGCCAAATCCTGGATGATCAACGCATCCACATCCGCATACCTGACAAGTTTGGTCAGGATACGAAACACTTTTTCTAGTTCGGCTTCTTTGAGAATAGAGTTAAAGGCAATATAAACTTTGACATTTTTCGAGTGGGCCAATGTGGTCAGTCGTGCTAGTTCTTCAACTGAAAAGTTTTCAGCCTCCATCCGGGCGGAAAATATCTTCAAACCGCAATAGATCGCATCAGCACCGGCTGCAATGGCAGCCAGAAATGCATTTTTATCACCTGCCGGTGCCAGGATCATGGGCGTAATTGTTTCGGAAGTCATAGGTCCTTCAATGAAAAGGTTAGCAATAGATAGGGTTATAAACAGCTTAGTATTGCAATTTTAGGGGAGAATGTCAAAATAGCTCTCTATAGTAATTTGCATTCTGGCGGCCACTTTTAACAACCTAGTGACAAAGAATAGAGCGAACCTAAACCCATACGGTTTAAAAGGAAAATATATGTTTACGATCCATGATGAAAACGGTTATGCCACCCCCATTGAAGGAATTGAAATGAAAACTTTGGTTTATGGGGAAAACAGTTTAATGACAAGATTCAGGTTGACAAAAGGAGCTGTATTACCTGCTCATGCCCATCCCCATGAACAGGCGGGTTATCTTGTTTCCGGCCGGATTATTCTTCATATCGGTGACCAGTCTCATAAGGTTGGGCCCGGCGACTCCTGGTGTATTAAAGGGGATGTGGAACACCAGGCAGAAATCCTTGAGGACAGTGTGGCAATCGAGGTTTTTTCTCCGGTCCGCGAGGATTATCTGCCTAAATAGGTCGAACAAGCCAGGTTTGCCCTGATATTAAATTAGGGATTGCAAACCTTGCAAGGCTTATAGCCTGCGTTCAGGGCATCATTGCGGTTGATAAATGACATGGTGCATTTTTTACTCTGAGAGAATTTGCAGTCTGTTCTATGGAAAACAAGAGTATCAGTGTTCCCTTTGAATTCCGCTCTCGGATCTTGCTGGTCTTGTTGGTCCTCCTGTTTAGGGGGCAACGATTCAGTTTCTACTTGATTTTGGGGGCCTTCATTTGAGGGCTGCTGCTCTTGAGAGTCCTTAACAGGATCGATTTTTTGTTCCCCTTCTGTTTCAGAAGAGGTTTCCTGTAAAGATGATGTCACAGGTTCCTGGGAGTTGCCTGCATAGTCTGAATCTATTTCTTCTTTGTATTTTTCTGCACGCAGGTCTTCTATACCAAGATAGACTGCAAGGCCTCCACCAAGAATTAAAAGAATCGGTACAAAACCAGCCAGCAGGCTTAAAAAATTACAAAGTTGAAAGGAAAAAAATGGCCAACTGATCGTGATTGCTAAAGCACCAAAGATAAGTTTTTTCATTTATCTGCTCCATTGGGTGTGAAACTAAACCCTATTTGTGTATGAAAAGGTTTGAATCGAATATCTTTATCTTTTAGGGCTAAATACCAAGGCTTGTCAAGGCATGCGAGAGGATAATACTGTACATCGCGTATAAAAATATCGGCACTGCCATCCCGGAAAGGACTGACGCTTTTTAAACGGCTTTAAAATTATTATAACGAAATGATGTGTTACGCTTCTTACAAAGGTTTTTTCTAAAAAAAATCGTCTAATGTCCTTTTCCAACAGCAGATCCTCAATACTTATTTTTCGTGTGTTGGCCCTGAGCTTCATGATGATTTATTGTCTTTTTAATGCAGGTGTGGTCCAATGTGCATTCAGTTGATACCGGTTGAAAATTGCTGCACTTAACAAAACGTGAAGGAATCAAATAAATGTCATTGTCAGAGTTTTATTCTTTAAAACACGGGGACACTATCGGGGTAGCAGCCCCCTCAGCACGATTTGATAGGAATGAGTTTCAAAAAGGGGTCCGGTGTTTGGAATCCATGGGGTTTCAAGTACATGTACCTGAAAAAATATTTAAAGAAAGCCGATATCTTGCCGGAACCGATTATGATAGAGCTTCGGTACTCAATGAGCTTTTCCTTAATCCTGAGATAAAAGGGATTATTTCTGTCAGGGGTGGTTTCGGTGCCATGCGGATCCTGGAGTTGATGGACTGGGAAAGCATAAGCGATAGCCGTACTCTTTTTATTGGGTTTTCAGATGCAACAGCCATGATCAGTTCCTTGATATCAAAAGCAGGCTTGATCGCTCTACACGGGCCAAATCTTGTCTCCCTTTCAAGAGCCGGCCAAGAGACCTTGGAAAGCTTTGAAAAGGCGATTGCAGGAAACCAGACCAAACTCGATGTAAATGAAGGTGGTCTGCTCAAAAGTGGGAAGGCAGATGGCCGGCTGGTAGGAGGAAAC
>JAKSAU010000497.1 GCA_022361535.1 Desulfobacterales bacterium | reverse complement strand
TCAATTCCCAAATTATACATTACAGGTAACAATACTGGTGTCAGTATCATAATGGTGGCAAGGGTCTCCATGAACATACCTACAAAAAGCAGGAAAAATATGATCATGGCCCAGATAAGATAAGGGTTGGTTGTGATATCCAACATGGCCTTTGCAATAATTGCCGGAATCTGGTTTTCAACCAACAGGCGACCGAAAACAGTTGCAGTAAATAGAATCAGCAAGACACGACCGGTCAACCAGGTCGTTGTCTCAAGGGCTTTCATAATCGCATTGAACTTTAATTCCCGGTGGATAAAAAACCCTACAAACAAGGTATAAAAGATGGCAACGATAGCAGATTCGGTAGGAGTAAACATGCCTGAATAAATCCCACCAAGGATAACGATTGGTGCAAGGATCGCCCAAAATCCGCTCTTAAATGCCTGGCCGATTTTTGACATGGACCAGCGATCAGTTAATCCTTTGTACCCATATTTCTTGCACAGGATATAGTTCATGATCATTAAACTGAGGGAAATAACAAGGCCTGGGAAAAAACCGGCTACAAACAGTTTGGGGATGGACACGGTCTGGAATTGTCCAAATTTTGCAATAGCTTCAGGTGGGGGCATAATACTCATACCTGAAATCCCAAAAATAACCATTGGAATAGAAGGCGGTATTACCACCCCAAGGCCGCCGGATGATGCAGTGATAGCAGAGGCATACCCCTTATCATATCCCCTGTTCATCATTGCAGGGATCATCAGCATACCCACAGCAGCAGTTGTAGCAGGTCCGGAACCTGAAATAGCGCCAAAAAACATACAGGCAATTACCGTGGCACAAGAAATCCCCCCTGTCATGGGACCGGCAAAAGATTCAGCCAGGTTCACCAGCCGTTTGGAGACACCTGCTGCTTCCATAAGCGATCCGGCTAATATAAACGCCGGCAAGGCCATCAAAGGAAAAGACCCTACCGATGTAAAAGCGATTTGGACAAGTTTTATAGGGTTATCATCAAGAGTCAAGAACGCGACTACAGCGGAGACACCCAAAGAAATTGAGATAGGTGCCCCTATGAGCAGCAGACCGATAAACGTACCAAATAGAACAAAAACAATGGAAGTTTCCACCTTATTTCATCTCCTGCTTTTTCATCGGGTCAGTGTTGGCATCCGATTGGATCGGGGCTTCAATTTCAATTGCGTCCGGATCTTTAATCTCTTCACCTTTTATAAACCGGATATAGTTGATCTGGATGACTCGGGCAGCCATCAGGGCAAAGGCAAATGGCAGGATCATGTAAAAGTATTTCATGGGAATTCCCATGGTTTGGGATTTCCAGAACAAATTCATCTTCACAAAAACAAACTTGTAGCTCAAATGAATAAAATAAAGGTTAAACGCTACCCAGATTAAATCAGCAAGGGCTTCAATAGCCACTCCGACTTTTTTAGGCAGTAATTTGAACTGGAACGTCACCCGGTTGTGGGCACCTAGTCTGCATGCATAACTTGCTCCTAGAAAAACAAACCAGACAAATAAATAGGTGGCAAGCTCTTCACCCCATGAAATGGAATAATGGAAAAACTCCCGTAATAATATCTGCAGAAAAAGCAAGATTACAAAAAAAGCCAGCAGGAACTGGCATGCATAGCTTTCAAAATTATCCAGCAGTTTTAAAATTAATTGTTTCTTGTTCATGTGCATCCTTTAAACGTTGCGTCCGGATTCAAAGACACCAGCAGGAAATAGATTTCCCCTGCTGGTGTTAGATATGTTGTGGTTTGAATTACAGGCTTCTGCCCAAAAGTTTCAATGCAGATTCAAGTTTTTCCTTTCCGCCGATGCTGTCATAGTACTTAGGCCATACAGCTTTTGTGGCTTTTTCGATCCATTCTTTTTCACCGTCTGCTGCTTCGTCGATGACCATTCCCTTTTCAGCCAGGGACTTTTTAATACTGTCTTCGGTGTCGATCAGCCATTGCTTGCTGTAAGCTGTGGCTTCTTTACCTGCGTCTAAAATCATCTTCTGCATTTCCGGACTCTGTTTCTGGAACAGTTCTTCAGACATGATTATAGGTTCAAGGGAGAACAGGTAGCGAATGGTGGTGACATACTTCTGGATTTCGTAGAATTTCATGGCATTGACAGTGATAAAGGGATTGTCCTGACCATCGACTACTTTCTGCTGAAGCGCAGTAAAAGTTTCAGACCATGCCATTGGAGTGGGATTGATCCCCCAGGCTTTATAAGAATCGATCATGATGGCGTTTTTAGGAACACGGATAACAAGGCCTTTGAGATCTTCAATAGTTTTTACAGGACGTTTTGAGTTGGTCAGAACCCTGAAACCGGAATAAGTCCAGGCAACAATTCGGACACCGGCATCCCTGAGCGTATTTTTTGCAAGCTCATCGCCCAGTTCACCCTGTGTCAGTTTAACAGCATCATCAATTCCCTGGATGACATAGGGAAGGGTCAAGACACCTACAGTCGGTGAAAATGGAGTCAGGTTATTTACAGCAAGAACACTGAAATCAAGGGTGCCCATGGAACAGTCATTTACGGTATCCTGTTCACTGCCAAGCTGGCCATTGGGGAAAAAACCAAATTTAACTTTTCCATTTGCTTTCTTTTCAAGAATCTCAGCAAATTTTTTACCAGTTTCCCACTGGGTACCGCCTGCGGCATCTCCAAATGACATTTTCCAAGTTTTAGCATGAACCTGGGAAGTCAAAGTGAAAATCAAAGCTATGGCTGAGAGCCCTGCCAGAGTTTTAGACCAAAAACATTTTTTCATCAGATATTCTCCTTTAATGGTTAATATGCCCCTTTGAGAGACAATTTGATCTGGGGCCTGAATCTGCAACGGTTGTGCCAGTTCGCCGAGAGGAGCTTCAAGAACACTGGCAAGCAATTGGATTTGTAAGTAAATTTTAATTATTGAACTAAAAGGGAGTATTAATTTAAGAGGAATTACATGGGGCATAAACGCCACAAAAAAATCGTAAAGATACGATGAGACCCGCAGATATCGGCGAATTGAAAGAAAAAACCTCTCTTAAATTCAATCGGGCAATATAGCCCCATAAACACTTTGTACCTTGTAATGCTTTACCAGATGTTACTTTTATGGGTTTTCAATTGTACTAATGTTTTGTTCAGGAAATAAAAATGGGGCAATTATGACCGATTTGGTTTTCTTTTTTAATACAACCGCTTTCGAAATTATCTCAGAGTTAACCTCATTATTTTATATGGTTATTTTACCCTGGCCATCTGAATTACTTGAAATTTTAATCTATTCTTGCATACTAACGGTGTAGATTGTTTATCATTGCAATTTTAAGTAAAACGATCTTTAATCTCTGATCATGTTTATTTTGAACTACAAAAATTCTTATGTTCTGGGAAATACGAGGTTCGTATTACAATACATTTAAATGGTTAAAAATATCCTCGAAAATCAGACAAAAAT
>JAKSAU010000670.1 GCA_022361535.1 Desulfobacterales bacterium | reverse complement strand
ATTTCTTCTTTTGGAAGGTTTTTTGTTTTGAATCCAATGTTTACGTGGTCTTGTAGTGATACTATGTAACTGTCCCCTTTGTTAAAGGCTGGAACTCCCCATTTCATTTCGTCTTGAGGAAGGGTTTTTGTTATTATTTTATGTAGTTTTTTGCAGATTTCTTTTTGTGGGGATTTTTGTTTTTCTATGTATTGTTTTACTTTTTCGTTCATGTTTGTTGTTATGTTTTATTGTTTAATAATTTTTTTGTTTAGTTGTTTGTATTGAAGGTTAATTATTTTGAAAAATTTAAAGTTAAGAGATAACCCCTAAGTTTATTAATATTAATTTGTTTTAAATTTAAAGATGGTTGATTTTAATGAAAAAGGTTTGGGTGGTAAAATCTTGTTGAATATTTTACATGATGCACAGGATAGAGAGGGATATTTGTCTGAGGAGACCTTGAAGAAGATTAGTTTAAAGTATCAGATTCCTATTTCTAAGCTTTATGGGATTGCTACTTTTCATACGATGTTTAGAACCGAGAAGCAAGGGAAACATGTTTTAGAGCTTTGTGGGAGTCCTAGTTGTGTGCTTAATAAGGGGAGAGATATTGAGAAGTATTTAGAGAAGACTTTGGGTGTTGAGATTGGGCAGACTACTAAGGATAAGAGGTTTTCGCTTTACAAGACTTCTTGTATTGGGTGTTGTGATGAGGCGCCTGCGATGTTGGTTGATGGGAAGCCTTTTACAAAGTTGACTATTGAGAGGGTTAAGACGCTCCTGAAGGAGCTGGGTGCAGGCGACGGGCGACGAGCTGTGAGTCGTGGGAAGAGTAAAAAGAAACTGAAGGCTGGGGGTCGGAAGTAAGATGCAGGTTTTGAGGGAGACTAATTTGGAGGCTTTGAAGTTGGCTAGGAGGATTGGGAAGAAGGAGACTTTGGATAGGTTGATGAAGAGTGGATTGGTTGGTCGGGGTGGAGCTAGTTTTCCGACTGCTAAGAAGTGGGAGATTGCTCTTTCTAAGGAGTCTGATGAGAGGTTTGTTGTTTGTAATGCTGATGAGGGTGAGCCTGGGACTTTTAAGGATAGGTTTTTGCTCAAGAATAATCCTGAAACTATGATTGAGGGGATTTTGATTGCGGCTTATGTTTTGGATGCTAAGAGGTGTTTTATTTATCTTCGTGCTGAGTATGATAATTTGAGAGAGGAGCTTGAGCAGGTTAATAAGAAAGTTTTGAAGAGTTCTAAGATGAAGGTTACAATTGAGATTGTTAGGGGGGCTGGTGCTTATGTTTGTGGTGAGGAGACTGCGATTATGCAGTCTATTATGGGAAGGAGAGGACAGCCAAATTATAGGCCGCCTTATCCAACGATTGAGGGGCTTTGGGGAAAGCCAACTGTATTGAATAATGTTACAACTTTGACTTGTGTTCCGCAGGCTTTGCTTTATGATGATTGGAATCCTAATTATAGGTTGTTTTCGATTTCTGGGGATGTTAAGCATCCGGGGGTTTATGAATGGGAACTTGGTGTTAAGCTTTCTACGATTATAGATGTGGTTCAACCTAGTGAGAAGTTGAAGGCTATGAGTTTTGGTTGTTTTGGTGGGATTATGCCTGTTAAGAAGGGGCTTAGGATTGAGCCGAAATTGATTTGTCAGGAGAATTGTAGTCATGGGGCTTATAGTATAATTTTTATTGGT
>JAKSAU010000612.1 GCA_022361535.1 Desulfobacterales bacterium | reverse complement strand
ACTAAAAAAACTATAATCCTATGCCTTTAAAGCTTATCGAAGGATTTCCGTCTCATATCACTTCTCGTAAGTCTGTCTCTCAAGATCATTCGCAAGCACTATAAAACACAACGTTGTTAATAACAATCCCTTTTCCCCGAATCTCTACACAAGAAGCTAATTTAATAAACTCGCCCCAAACTACCAAGAGTGTTATACTGATACAGAACCTATATCAAATCCCCAACTCCAGCTATTAGAGACAAAGGAGGCAACCATGGGACCACGAACGTATTGTGCGCTGCTCGCTCTACTCACCATTATCACGCTCCCCATCCAAGCAGACCTCATTTATTTCAATGATTTCGAGGATTCTGTCGGTGCAGAATGGTCGAAACCTTATACCGTAAGCCCCCCTTATAACGACCAGTTTGCCCTTGGGCGTTTTAGTAACGAATCGGTTTCTTTATCACTAGATGACCTACCGCCCCACACCCGACTCAGAATATGCTTCGACTTATCTATCGTGGGTTTTTGGAACGGTACCGATCGCTTCTTCGACATTCCTGCCGGTCCAGATATCTGGCGTTTATCCGTCGTCAATGGTCCAACCCTCATTGAAACAACCTTCGATACGCACATACCACCGCGCTGGCACGAAACGCATGTACAGGCCTACCCCGGTTGGTATGGTCTCTCCGAGTACCCTGCCCAAACCGGAGCTGTCGGTGTCAATGTTTCCGGGCCTCGGGATGACCTCTATCATTTAGACTATATTTTCGATCACAATCAGTCATCCCTGGTAATCATCTTTGCTTCGGAACAGATAGATTTCCCTTGGATCGACATCACCAACAACGAATGGTGGACGATCGATAACGTCAGTCTGGAAATCGTCGGCAAACCCGATCAAAATCATCTCACCATCAACTCCACCGATCACGGTACTGTAACCAGCCCCGGCGTCGGTGAATTCTGGTACCCGACGACAACGACAGAGATCCCACTAATAGCAGTCGCAGAACCGAATGCCCAGTTTGTCCAATGGATCGGCCCCTCCGTACTCGCCGGCAACGTCGTCGAGCCCAACAATCCTAATACCACCTTATCAGCCGACAACGAGATGAATGTAACCGCCGTCTTTCGCGGACCCTTTCATCTAGAGACGTGGACCAAACGTATCGGGAAATGCCGGCTTCTCTGTGACGTT
>JAKSAU010000911.1 GCA_022361535.1 Desulfobacterales bacterium | reverse complement strand
GGAGCAGTTCCGCCACCAGGAGCATCTCCCCATGTCCCACACCATGCTCAACCGTGAGATGTTCGTCAAAAAGCCGTTTATGGAAGGTGTGATTCCCTGCACCTATGCCAGCCGGATCCTATCCCTGGACGAATGGAAAAAGGCCAGCTCCATCAGCGGCATGCGGACCAAGTTGACCAGGACCACGGATGAGGGGCTGAAGGAATACGGCAAAGCCCTGATGCAGACCCAGAAACCCTACCTCACCCTCCAGCATGCCGGAAAGACGGAAAACCTCAAGTTTCTGGACAGAGGCGGGGACTACATCCTGGATCGGCTGGCAGGACTCGGGGTGCTCAAGGCAGCGCTTCTGCACTGGCTGGACGTAAAAAAGGAGCAGGTCACCTCCAAACGGCGGCCTGCCATTCTCCAACTGCTGCAAAGCGTCACCCAGGAGGAGGAGGCGCTCTCCGGCCTGATGGATGTGATAACCCATTATCACGAGCAGGCCGTGGAAATCGGTCTGACTTAGCGCCCGCTTAAGTGTGACCCGTGGTTACGTGTGACCTTTGGTTACGTGTGACCTGTGGTTATAAAAAGACGTTTGAAAAGTTGCAGCGCTGCCCTGTTATCCCCGGCCGTCATGGGGATAAAGGACGGCGCATCGCCGCATCGCTTCAATGCAGAAGTGTTCTGGCAATATTAATAGTATATACATTGACCTGATTGAACAAATCCGTCAGCTATTTATCTTCCTTACAGAGCCGTTGATAGCAGGTGAGATTGGACTTGATGGGACACATTCCATATAAGAAACGGGACACTCCCCAACAGGAGAACAATATGTCTGCCCATGCATTAAACCAGTTTCTGGTAGAATCCAAAACCAACATAAATTACAAACCCGTTGATTATCTGGTCATGGGAAGTGAAGCTGCTGACCTGGATTCCATGGCATCCGCCCTTGCCTATGCCTTTTTGCTGGCCGCCAGGGAGAAAAACAAGGCAGTCGTGCCCATCATGCCCATTCTCCGTGCCGATT
>JAKSAU010001079.1 GCA_022361535.1 Desulfobacterales bacterium | reverse complement strand
TCTGTTATTAAAAATATACCATTTGGCACAGTCCTTGAAATTATATCAATTAAACACAGAAGGGAAACCCGGACGTGTTCTAAAAATAAATTCATTCAATCACAAAGGAGAAGAAAATGTCTGATCAAACACACAAACAAAACCCAGCCTATGCAGAACCTGAAGAAAAAACCCTGCCGGAAAGCAATATGAAGCTGGATCCGAAAAGATCCGCACTGGTAGTCGTTGACCCGCAAAATGATTTTCTTGACGAAAAAGGCGTTGCGTGGGGAGTTGTTGGAACATCCGTAGAAGAACATAAGGTCGTACAACACCTTGAAGACCTTTTTAAAGCTGCCAAAGGAGTTGGTCTGCCGGTTTTTATCTCACCTCATTATTACTACCCACATGACCATACATGGCATTTTGAAGGCGCCCTTGAAAAAGTCATGCATTCCATTGGGATGTTTGACCGTCCCGGTCCCCTGGATACAACAGGTCTGGAAGGTTCAGGAGCAGATTTTGTCGAACGGTATAAACCATACATCAACGATGGAAAAACCATTGTTGCCTCTCCGCATAAGGTATATGGACCGGAGCAAAATGACTTGGTACTTCAGTTGCGCAAACAGCGCATCGATCAGGTCATCCTGGCCGGGATGTCTGCGAACCTTTGTGTGGAAAGTCATATGCGCTCTCTTTTGGAAGCCGGATTTGATGTGGCTGTAGTCAAAGATGCCACAGCCGGCGCTATCATTCCGGAAGGAGACGGTTATCTTGCAGCATTAGTGAATTTCCGTATGATGGCCAACGCAGTGTGGGATACTAATGAAGCTGTTCAAAAAATCAGTGCTTTGAAAACAATAGAACAGGATTCAATCAGGCGCTCTGCTTAATCAATCTGAAAGATAGAAACCAGCTTTTTATAAATCAATTATGTCTGACCAAATCAGACACACATTGGAGGATATTATGAAAAAACTATCAGCAATAGGGATTATTTTAACCGCGATCTTTGTAATAGCCACTGCTGCAAACGCTGGCAGCCAAACGATCACCATCATTGAAAGGCCGGGCTATTTTGAAACCCATGGGAATGTCTTTGATATTCCAGCCGGCAAGTACAAGTTCATCGTTAAAAACATGTCCGGTAAAGATGCCGGCTTTGTTTTTAACAAAGGTCAGAATAATGTCACCACGAATAACTCAAGCATGAAGGTCATCTTAATTAAAAACGGTGAGCAAGGAAGTTTTACAGTTAATCTGACCAAAGGCAATTATACATACTTTTGCCCCATTATTCCCACGCCGCCCTACCCGCTCCGGGTCAAATAAGCGGCTTGCTTCAAGGGCCGGTCCGATTTTGCCGGCCCTTGAATTAATCCCACTGGGATCGTGACTTAAAAAGGAGAGTAAAAATGGACAAAAAATATGATTTAGTAATTATCGGCAGCGGAATGGGCAGTTTTATCGCCCAAGGTGTCAGAGCAGCACAACCAGACATCACAATATTGGTGATTGATAAGAGAAAACATGTCCTTGGAGGGACCTGTCCTTTTGAGGGATGCCATCCCAAGAAGCTTGCACAAGTCGTGTTTAAAACTAAAGAAGCAGTAGAAGCACTTTCCGGAAAAGGACTTCAAGGTAAACTTGAAATTGATATGGATATCATCCGTCAAAGAATTCATGACTACCGGAAAGACTTCCCTGAAAATACATTAGCGACATTTGAACAAAACAACATTGACTATATAGAAGGCACAGCTTCATTTACCAACGAGAAAACGGTAACAGTCAATGACCAAATAATTCACGCAGGCCGCTTTGTCATCGCTTCTGGTTCTGATGCCAGAGCACTTAAGATACCTGGTGGGCATCATGTTAAAACCAGCAGCGATTTTTTTAATCTGGACCGTCTGCCGTCTAAAGCACTGTTTATAGGCTCAGGATACATTGCCCTGGAACTGGCCTCCATGATGAGTCAGGCCGGCACAGATGTTAAACTGGTTGAATTTACCAATACGGTTTTACCCATGTTTGATCAGCAGATGGTTGCCTTCCTGACGGATGCCTTAAAAGAAAGGAACATCCAGGTAGAGTTCAACAGGGAAGTCAAAAGTATCGAAGAGCTCTCCCAAGGAAGCTACAGGGTTAGGATGGAAAGAACGGATGAACCAGGTACAATTGATGAACTTGACACCGGGATGGTGTTCAACACCACCGGCAGGCCCCCCAATACCGGGGAACTCAATCTGAAAGCAGCAGGTATTAAGTATGACGGCAGCGGTATTCTGGTAAATGAATACATGCAGACCTCCAACCCATGGGTTTATGCAGCCGGCGATATTGTTACCCGTCAGCCAGACGGATCACCTGCGCCTGCCCTGACTCCGGTTGGGGGCAGAGAACTTGAAGTGGTAGCCGCCAATCTGAACGCCGGCACAAATTTGGTAAAAATGCATTATGGAGCGGTTCCTTCAGTTGTTTTTTCCATTCCCCAGTTGGCTTCTGTCGGTTTAAAGGAGCAAGATCTTTTTAACAGAGACCAGTTTGATATCATCATGAAACCACTGGATTTTCTTGTTGAATCAAAGGCGAAAGGTGTGAAAGACCAGGCAGTTAAATTTATTATAGAAAGAAAAACCGGCCTTTTAAAAGGTGCTCAAATCATCGGACACGGCATTGAAGACATGATAAATATGTATGCGATCGCTATAAACAATCAGATGCGGGCTTCAGACCTTTGGAACTCATCCATTCATGCTTACCCGACCTTAAGTTACTACACAAACCAATTGTTAAAAAACCATTAAAAAGGAAAACATAAAATGACGCTGAGTATTACTGTCCAGTCAAAGGAGGGGACACGCTTTGCCCAAGAGATTGTAGCCGGCCGGCATATAATGACTGCAGACCGAGCAGAATCTTTCGGCGGTACCGACAGCGGTCCTGGCCCATATTCTTATCTATTGGCCGCTCTGGGCTCCTGAGCGGCCATCACCCTCCGCATGTATGCGGAGCAAAAAAACATACCCTTAAAAGATATTCGCATTAAGCTCACACACAACCGGGATCAACATAATCACACGTCAAAAACAGATCGGCTTCGTGAACGGGTAGACACTATCGACGGCGACATTGAACTTAAAGGAGACCTTGAGCCTTCTCAACGCCGGCGGATGCTGGAAATTGCCGGCAAATGTTGGATGCACAGGACTTTAAGTAACGGTGTCACCATTAGGTTCCACCAGTTGGCATCTAATAGTCCAAATTAGATCTGAACTACTATACTTAGCTGTAAAAGCCCTAATTTGATGTACAGATGCAAAGGCAATATCCAAATCATACGTCGAAGAGCAAAAATTAAAAAACCGTTTATGGCTGCCTGGTATTTATTTTCTCACTTCATTTATCGGTGAGTCTAAAATGGTAAATTTATTTATAGCATTACAAAAAGGACGCATTGATTTGATTGACAATAAATTCAACATGTTTATTTTTTAATTTATCTCGAAATTTCTTAATAAGTTATCATCTTAGTTAGGGGTAAGAACACCACTTCCGTTCATCGATAACATACCGTATTCTCACTATTCCTGCATATTTAACTCTCGCTTCTAATTAGTTGATATTTATTGGCTTCATTTCAATGCGATGTATGGAGGATAGAAAGAATGGAAAAGAAGAATGAATTAAAGACAGTTTTCAAAGAAATTTATGAGTTTATCAAGTCTGAAATAATGAAAAAACTTATCTTGGGTGTATTTGCAATTGGTACACCTACACTAATTTTAGTAGCTTCTGTTGACCATAATTTTGAGAAACTAAAAGATGAGATAATCCGGTTACAGGAAAAAGGTATACCACTTGAAGTTAAATATGAAGGTATTAGCAAATTAGAAGACTATATTAAGCAACTAGAAGAGAATGGTATCTCGCTAAAAATTAGCTATGAAGGGGTCAACAACCTGAAACAGGTCATTGCTGAAATTAACGACAATGTTATCCCAGTCCAAGTTAAGTATGAGGGTATTGATGACTTCAAACAGCAAATAGATGAATTAAGAGGAAGCATCGTTCCGGTTAAAATAAAATATGAAGGTCTTGATAAATTGGAACAACAAATAAATAATCTGGAAGAAACTTTTCATGCAAAATTAGAAAAACTTCCAATTTTTTTCAGACCTGCTATCACAGGAACTGACTTAAAATCGAAAACTCAGAACGAGTATATGATTCAAGATATGGACACAAAACATAACGATGTTGTTTTGCCGCTTATGTTCGACAAAAACGCTAAACTAAACAAGAAAGGTACCAACCTTGAAGATACCACCGTTGAAGTTACAAAAAGTCATAAAGAACTTTTGAAAGACATGCTAATAGCATTACGTCCTTGTGCTGGAGAAAAAAACTCTGAAAAAGTCGTTTTAGAAATGAAAGGTTTTGCCAGTTCTTCATTTTTTAAAGGTTTATCAATAAATGATTCAAATGAATGGAATAAAAAAGCGGCAAATCGAAGAGCTTTAAGTGCCGTAGAGTATTTACACAAATTATCGCTGAATAAAGATGAGAAATTGGACTTTGGTGATGCTTTAGAAATTAAATATACCCCCTGGAAGAGCTATGAAGATATGGCATATCAAAGACCATTTGTAGATATGCCAAATGGTGGAAAGAGCAGAGCGGCAGAACAGCTAAATCGATTAATAGAAGTCAAACTGATATCTGCGGGAAGATGTAACATTGTTGCAAATTTTGATGAAAGCAGATTTTATTAGTTATTAATAATAATATGTAACATATTAAATATACTTCATAATTGAATTTATCAACATTCATTTTAAGTTCTTTTAGACAATTTAACTAACCCTAAAAAATATTTACTTAAATAACTTTTACAACGCGTTTAAACCATTCAGGCTCAAGAAATTGAAGATAGACTGTCTGGCTCAGAAAAAGCATGG
>JAKSAU010000162.1 GCA_022361535.1 Desulfobacterales bacterium | reverse complement strand
TTTTCATACAAAAATATAATCATAGTGGGTTGTGTGATAATTGCAATATTACTTTCAGGGGCTATATTGAATAAAAAAGTCTTAGTGGAGGAGGCTTCTTCAGAGCCAACATTTCTGTATGTCCAGACAGCTCATTCGGGTACTTTGTCAGCGGAGCAGGCAGACGGTAGGCGAGTATTGACATTGAACGATGTGTCTCCGAGCACGGTTTATTTTTCAGATCGGCCGGATCGTATCACTGGTCATGAGCCGACTGAAGATTTTATTGCTAATTGGAACCAAGGTGAAGATAGTTTTGAGAGTAGTCCACCTAACGCGGCTTTAGATTTAATCAGTGAAAACTCGCAAAGTTTATTTATTGTGGAAATAATGGGTGCTAGTTATGATCCGCAAACTCACACTTTGCAGTATGAAATTATTATTTTAGATAACGAATCTGGAGGGGAAATTCCGGCAAGCTTTGGTGAAGCGGCTTTGTTTATTGATTCAACTCACAAAGATTTTCAGTGTAAATGTTCACTTTCTGGAAAGGATATTTGTACTTGTGATTTCGAGTATCATTTGGGTAGAAGTGGTACCAAAGAATTTCGTGGTTATTGTAAGGGAGAGGCCAAAGAGCCAAAAGGAATGAAAGTTAACGGAAAAAATAAACATACAACTTGTACTATTCCAGCTTATGTGGGTTATGTTTCAAAATCTTGCACCAACTGGAATCCAACTTCTGGTGATGATATTGAGATTAAAGTGGAGTGTGGCACGAGATTTCCATAATATAACAAAATAAAATGAGCGTTGATCAATGAAAAAAAATAAAACTAACAAAAAGCATACATCTTGGTTTGCTACGCACCGTTTAGCGTTGTTGATAGTTTTGTTAACTGTTGTAGTGTTGTTTTTGTTTTTTACTTTTTATGTAAAAATGCAATTTGAAGCAGAGCTAAGTGAAGCGAGTCAGCCAACATATCTTTATGTCCAGACAGCTCACTCGGGGACTTTGTCTCCAGAGCAAGCGGATGGTAGAAGAATTCTCACGCTCAATGATGTTTCACCGGTGACTGTTTTCTTTTCAGAAGGACCTGACCGAGAGGCAGGTCACGAGATGACCGAAGCATTTATTTCACTGTGGGACGGGGAATCTGGAAATTTCGCTAGTAACCCGCCTAATGCAGCTTTGGATATTATTGGAGAGGATTCTCAAAGTATTGTAATCGTTGAATTGGTGAGCGCTCAATATGATGTGCAAAACAAAACTTTGGAATACGAGGTTATTATTTTGGATAACGAAACTGACGGAGACTTGCCTCAATCTTTCGGTGAGGCTGCGCTTTTTATTGATTCTACGTATAAAAATTATTGGTGCGATTGTTCCTTAAACGAAGCGAGTAGTTGTTCTTGTGAGTATAACTATCGCCTGGGTAAAAGCGCTACCAAGGAATTTCGTGGTTACTGTATCAACCAAGAAGCTGATAATCCCATCATGATCTCTTTTAGCGGAAAAAACA
>JAKSAU010000949.1 GCA_022361535.1 Desulfobacterales bacterium | reverse complement strand
CGTAACCGGACGAACCGGTGGATGAAACGTAGATCCAGCAGTCAACCGTAAAAAAGTCCTTGGTAAAAGTATCCCCAAGCAGAATCCCGGAGAGTTTGTCGCCATCCCCGTCAAAATAAATCGAAGAGGCTCCAAATTTCTGCCGGGCCGTCTTATGCTGAACATCCCCCTCCGGGACTATGATCTGGCTGTAAGAAGAACTGTCGACTATTTCGGTATCACCATCCGAGGTGTCGGAACTGATGAGAAGGACGGTGTTGGCATCGATTTCGTAGCTGCCGTATGACGGATCAAGCTCAACGGCAATGGGATTCTCCTGAAACGCAACAAGATCCAGCGCATCGGTCCAATACTGGCTGCCGTCGGTGTCGATTCTGAACTTGCAGGTGCCCGACGGAATGGTGAATTCGGCTTTACCCTCGTCGTCTGTTGTGGCGGATTTGCCGAGGTAGGATTCAGATTCCGAAAACAGGTAGACCTGGGCGCCCGAAACCGGCGTACCTGACAGGGTGACCGTTAAAACCGCCTTGGCATGGTCGATGACTATGGCGGTGTCGGCCTGGACAAAGGCGTCGGACCAGTACTGTGCGGACAGGTAATCGGCCCGGATCCTGTAGGACTGGGCCGGCAGGCTGTAGACGGCCTGGCCGTTGGCGTCGGTGGTCGCGCTGACGCTCTGGTAGGAGCCGGATTCGGTGAACAGGTAGGTGGTGATGTCCTCGATCGGGAAGGTGTCCTGGTACTGGCCGGAGACTGTAACGGTAACATTTTCATGGGGAATGGACAGGGTTTCGGAACCGGCCTCCGGAAGGGTGACCGTGCCGGTCCAGAACTGGTAGCCCAGGTAGTCGGCCCTGAACCGGTAGTCACCGTCGGACAGGTCTAAGGTAGCAATACCACCGTCATCCGTAACCGCGTTCAGGCCCAGGTAGCTGCCTGAGGATGAAAAGGCATAGACATTGATGCCGGTGATGGGGTTGTCTGCGCTTTTTTCAACCGTAAGGGTGAACGCCCCGCCGCCGGTGTCCACCGTGACCGGGGTCTCCTGGTGGGGACTTACAGCGGCGCTGGCCCAGTACTGGCTTCCCTGGACGTCGGCCCTGAATTTCCAGGTGGCCTGGGGCAGGCGGAATGAAACCGTGCCGTCGCCATCCGTGGTGCCGTACACGCCGGTGTACGACTCCCCATCGGTGAAGACGTAGACCGTGATGCCCGCCACCGGGCTGCTGCCCTGGAGGACTTGCACCCGGGCCTCTCCCATTTCCACCGTGATCTCGGTGTCCGTGGCGGTAAAGGCATCGGACCAGTACTGTGCGGACAGGTAGTCGGCCCGGATCTTGTAGGCCTGGTCCGGCAGGGTATAGGTTACCCGGCCGTCGGCGCCGGTGGTGCTGCTGAGGCTCTGGTAGGATCCGGCTTCCGTAAACACATAGGTGTTGACGCCTGCCAGGGGCGTTGTCTCGTCATTGTACCGGGTCTGCACCGTGGCGGTCACATCGGTATGGGCAATGGTAAACACTGGATCGGTTTCACCCGGAAGGGTAAAGGCATCGGTCCAGAACTGGTAGCCCAGGTAGTCCAGGCGGATCTTGTAGGTGCCGTCTCCCATGCTGAAGGAGACCGTACCGTTGTCACCGGTGACAGCCTGGCTG
>JAKSAU010001259.1 GCA_022361535.1 Desulfobacterales bacterium | reverse complement strand
GGAGGTAAAAACGCCAGCCTTGCCGGCAGTTTGCTCATGATGGCCGGGGCCTTTCTCTGCTTGGGGTTTGACCGGGGAACCTCACTTTATTATTGCTTTTTCGTCTTTATACTCACGGGTCTTGGCATGGGCTTTATTACGCTGTCGACCTTACTCATTGTTCAGGATAGTGTGCCCCCAAAGGACTTAGGAATTGCAACATCGTTCCACCAGTTTGCACGGACCCTTGGCGGAACCGTAGGCGTGGGAATATGCGGGGCTGTTGTAACTTCGCGTTTGTTTAAAGGGCTGGAGACACAAGAACTTGGAATGCCGGCTGAGATGGCAAATCAAATCCGAGACAGTATTGCCCAATTGTTTCAGCCTGAATTCCAGGCACAGATACCTCCAACTATACTTGATTTACTCAAGAATGCTGTTTTGGAAGGGGTGTGGGCTGCATTTGCCGTAGTAGCAACTGTAACTGTTCTCGGGTTTTTACTAAGTGTTTTTCTTCCGGGAAAAGCAGATTAAAAAGCCCAGGTCAATGACACCCTGGCGCCTCCTGTATTCCATCCGTCATCTCCATCATCACCGTTTTTTAAAGGTGCGGACATATGTTCCACTCCATATGCAAGGGTCAGATGAATTGGATGATTACCTGTTTCATTGAATTGAAAACGAAATCCGGCCGATCCTGAAATAATGGAATGGACAGTGGATTCTGCAAGCCCCGGCAGGTTGTGGTCTTCAAACAAGTGGGCAGCCCCGCCGCCCAGCTTAATAAACATCCATTTGTAATGAAAATCTGCAAGAATTCGCAGTTCCAGTGTGGGGGTATCGCCATGGTTGTCTGTGTCCAGATACCCCACGCCCAGCCATGTCTCAAGGTCGAGCCAGTTGGTGAGATGTTTTCCCATGACATAGTTAACAGACGTCCACTCATAGTCATCAACCGGGTCAGGGCCGAAATCAGTCCAGTTACTGTGTCCGTAAAATACAGTTATGCCATGGTAATCAATAAAACTTTTACTTGTGTCTGCATTGGCGTGGGACGTGTGGACGAGTATTACAATGGTAAAAAGACCGACGGAACGAATTAATACTTTGAGCATCATATACAGCATATCGATTCTCCTTCATTATCAGAATTAATCAAGGACGCACACTGCTCAGGAACAAATTGTCTGAATTTTATTAAAAATAACACTCCCTTTCCACATATTCAAGGGACGGTCGGGAAAGGGAGTATAGAAATGATTTTATACCGGTTTATTTTTGGTGATCCCGGTCCAGATGGAAATTGACCCAGGAAGAGGTCTTGTTTAATTCCCAGTTTCGGGGTGGGACCTTGTCTTCCAAAAAGGTATCCAGCTTT
>JAKSAU010000847.1 GCA_022361535.1 Desulfobacterales bacterium | reverse complement strand
TCAATGGATGGCGGCTCAAAAAATAGTAAGAACTCCTCATCTTCACCCAACGCATCGAACTGGGTAAGAGTCTCAACATATTGATGAAAGGTTCGATCTTCAGGCCGGCACTCCTGGCCGTGCTGCCCGATGCTTGTAAGCAGCTCCACGGTAAACGCCTGTGCGCCCTCCGTTGCCAGTTGTTCTTTGAGCACCCGCGGCAGCCGGTCATGAATCTGCTCATAATCCACCCGCCAGATTACCCCATCCGTATCAAACCGCTCTATATTGGCCAAAGCAAAATGAAGAGCAATATATGGAGAGTACGTCCAGTCCAAAAGCCTGGTCGGCAGCCCATGGTGCTGGGCCACAGCCAGCAAATGCCAGAAAGAATCCGGTTCTCCCTCACCTGACGCTCGTGCATATTTCCTGAAATTTCTGAGCAGATGTTTTTCAAGCTGCCAATAGGGGCCGCCCAACCGCATTAGAGATGTTTCCAGGCGGTAACCTGCATCTGACAACCCTCTGAAAACAAAAGGAGGCCTGTACCTGCTTATGGCATCATTCCATGATCCGCTGAACAATTCCTCTTGGAGCTGCCCCCAAGAATCTACTATGATATCGGGCATAGTTTCCCCCTCCTGAATTGCTGATATTTTCAAAGCCTATATGTCACGATTAAAAAAACGTATAAAATTATTTTTTATCCACACGCAAGAAGCTATTTATTCCGGTATCTTCGGTTTCAATCCACGGCTCGCCATCGATCTGGTCTTCAGGAATGGTTCTGGTGAAATCCAATAATTGCTCATCATCCCGGTATATCAACTGCCAGTCACATATGAATTCCATGGTAAACCAGATATCCATGGGAATCGTTTCATTGAAATTGCCGATCACCAGACTACCGCCAGGCTTAACCAGATCAAAAAGCTGCCGGGTCAGTTTTACGGCACCTCTTTCGTCATTATCGTCAAAGGTTTTTATGTAGTCAAACAGTCCAGCAGAATATACTAAATCATATTTTCCTTTTTCGAGCTTTGAAAACCGGTATTTCACTGGGGAGACCAGTTTTTTCCATCCGGTTAGATCGGCACGGGGATCACACTGATCTAAAAACATTTTACGTGGATGTGCAATATCTGTCCGTCCCTTTATAATTGAAAAAGCATTGGACAGACCGTATTCAAGTCGACGGTCATGGCCTCCAGCCCGAACCATTCTTACTGTATTGATATCATGGTCCAGGGCCAAAAAGGAGTATCTGTCTCCCACTGGGTTCATGGCCAAAACATCCCTGATCTCCCTTGCCGGCCCGGCAGCCATGCTCATGATATCCCCCCGGCCTTTGCTTAGGATAAGATCCCTTAACAGCTTCCGCCGATTCCTGACTGCCTGACATGCTTTACAGATAACTGCATGTTTATGGATAAACCTCCCTATAGGAGTTTTTCCCTCAAACTGATTCCGGTAAATAATCTCCATCATCTCAGCATCTCCGGCATATCCCCAGGGTTTAGTCATAATCTGCTCATAATAGGGTGCCTGTATGAATAATGATGCCAGAGATGAGTTGAAAACATAGGAACGATGTACCTTTTTTTCTTCATCAGAAAATAATCTATCCTGATTTCCTAAGGCAAATGTAAGCTCATTCCAACGAGAACGAAAATTCTCTATTTCAAGTAAAAGTTTTTGATCTAACTTTTCACCTTCCGCGTCAATATTATCCACTGTCGTTTTAACATTGGCAAAAAGGTCCGTCAGCTCGTTAAACAGAGTCTTAAATTCTTTATTTAGAGGCACCATGATTGTCTTTTTTCCCGGATGAATGTAAAGAATGAAATTCGAATTGCGATAGAGCTAATTCCTATTAGGATGGCAGGGCTCTTTTTGTCAAGATAAGTCTTATGAATCAATCATTTTATTTATTACAAGGATTCATAATTATTACATTTAAGATTTTATTGTCTATTTGGTATATATTATTCGTTTTCGAAAAATGGCATTGAAATGAAAAAACCGCTTCCAATGCCGTTTAAGATGCACTGGAAGCGGTTAACTATTATTCTTGATTCGAAGTTTATCTCGGGCTTAATCCATAGCCCGCCCTTCTTCAACACCGTGGCAAGCCACAAATCCGCCATTGTCTAATTCCAGCAGTTCAGGGACCTCACGAGAGCATCTTTCATCAGCATAGACGCACCTGCCATGAAAAACACAGCCCGTAGGCAGATGTACGGGTGTAGGTACTTCGCCCTTAAGTTTGATATGCTTGGCCTTTTTCTCCCCAACCTTTGGAATGGCTGAGAGCAGCGCCCGTGTATAAGGATGTCTTGGTTCGTAAAAAAGGTCATGGGCTGATGCAAGTTCGCACAGGGTACCCAGATACAGCACCGCGACCCGTGTGGAAATATGGTGCACCACGGACAGGTCATGGGTAATGAACAAGTAGGTCAGGTCAAGTTCCTGGCGCAGTTCCATGAGCAGATTAAGGATCTGGGCCTGGATGGAGACATCCAACGCAGATACAGGTTCGTCTGCTACAATAAACTGTGGGTCCAGTATCAACCCTCTGGCAATAGAGATACGCTGCCGCTGTCCACCTGAGAATTCATGGGGGTAGCGTGTAATCCAGGCCGGATCAACACCTACTTTTTCCATGACATCATTGATCTTATCTGAAATTTGCGCCCCATTCATCTTGGGATTGTGGAACCTCAAGGGTTCTTCAAGAGTCTGACGCACTGTTTTCCTGGGGTTGAGTGATGCATAGGGGTCCTGGAAAATCATCTGCATCTTTTTGCGATAGGGCATCCATTGTTCATGGGTCAGGTTATCGATGCGGTCCCCGTCAAACCGGACTTCACCAGAGTTAGGCGGATACAATCCCATAATTACCCTGGCCAGTGTAGACTTACCGCACCCGGATTCACCCACAACACTTAAGGTTTCGCCCTTATTTACAAACAATGAGACGTTGTTTACGGCTTTTACGGTGGTTTTTTCAAGCTGGAATTTACCTTGCTTGAAGGTGAGCTGATCCAACATGCCGCCGGAAATATCAAAATGTTTAACCACATTATCTATGGTAACAAGCGGTTTATCTTCTTTCATTTCAAATCCTTTGCCTTTTTATTCATATAAAAGAACCGACTCATTTAGTGGTTTCTTTTATATTTGTCGTATGGCACTTATTTCATATGGCAGGCTGCCAAAACGCCCTGGCCTTTGTCTTCCAGCACAGGGGTTTTCTGTGTGCAGATATCCTGTCGTAGCTCACATCTTGGGTTAAATGCACATCCCGGTGGGATGGCGGTCAAAGTAGGCATCATTCCCGGGATCTGTTTTAAATCCTCTCCAGGAGGAATAGAGCCCGGGATAGAACCGATAAGCCCAGCTGTATACGGATGGACCGGATTGTGGACTACCTGGTCTGTAGGGCCATACTCAATAATCCTGCCCGCATACATGACAGCAATCTTTTCCGTAACCTGGGAAACGACTCCAAGGTCATGGGTAATCAGAATCAATCCCATTTTCTCTGTTTCGCACAGTTCCTGGAGCAGATCCATGATCTCAGCCTGGATAGTTACGTCCAATGCCGTTGTCGGCTCGTCTGCAATAATGATGGCCGGATCTGCCAAAAGAGAGATTGCAATGATGATACGCTGACGCATCCCGCCTGACAATTCATGGGGATACTGCTCCAGTCGTTGTTCCGGCGACGGAATATGAACTTTTTTGAGCTTTTCCAGGGCAATGGCACGGGCCTCGGCCTTGGAAATATTTCTGTGTGCCAGAAGGGTTTCTATCATCTGGTAGCCTATGGTAAACACAGGATTCAGGGTCATCATAGGATCCTGGAATATCATGGCAATTCTGTCACCCCTGATCTCCCGCATCTTGGCGTCACTGTATTTTGATATTTCCTCGCCTTCAAAAAAGATGCTTCCTCTGGAAATATAGCCAGGTTTTGAAATCAGGTTGATAATGGAAAAGCCGGTCACGGACTTGCCTGCCCCGCTTTCTCCCACAACCCCTAAACGCTCCCCCTTATCCAGGGTAAAGCTTGCGCCGTCAATGGCTGTTATATCACCGAACCGTAAGGCAAACTTAACCTCAAGGTCATTTACTTCTAAAAGATGAGACATCGTAACCTCCCTATCCTTTGTACAGTTTGGGGTTTAGAACATCCCTAAGCCAGTCGCCCAAAAGGTTGATGACCAGAACAAAGATCACCAGCCAGATACCCGGGAAAACCGTAATCCACCAGGAACCTGAAAAAAAGAATTCCTGGCCGGCCCGGATGAGCGACCCTAAGGAAGGTTTGGTTACTGGCATGCCAAGACCTAAAAAGGACAGGGCTGCCTCACTCATAACGGCATTAGCCACCTGGATGGTTGATATAACCATGACAGATGTCAGGGAGTTGGGAAGGATGTGGCGGAACATGATGGTCCACTTGGGAAGGCCGATGACTCTTGCTGCCTCAACATATTCCTTATTCTTTTCTCCCATAACAGATGCCCGTATTGTCCTTGCAAACATGGGCCAGTTGGACAGGCCAATGATAATGGTCAGCAAGGGTACTGCTAATCGTTCAAAGCTTCCCAAGCCAAACACGACCTGGAAGATGGCTGACATAAAAATGGCCACCATCAGGTAGGGAAAGGAAAACTGGATATCGGCCAGCCGCATGAGGATTGCATCGGTTTTCCCGCCCATGTATCCGGCCAAAAGCCCGACCACAATCCCGATGATGCCCTGAAGCGCAACCGCGCCAAGGCCGATGATAATAGATGTCCGAAGGCCGTACAACATGGTCGAAAGCATGTCACGGCCCTGGTTGTCCGTACCGAGTAAAAACTCGTCAGTACCTTCATCCATCCACACCGGCGGAATTTCGGAGTTCATGATGTCTATATTGGCAGCATCGTAGGGATTCATAGGTGCAATCCACGGTGCTGTTAGTGCCGCAAGTAAAAAAGCTGTCAGGACAACAAAGGAGAAGATCGCCACTTTGTCCCGCTTGAAGCTGTATAAAAAATAAGATTCTTTAAATTTCTGAAGTTTCGTTTTCATTTTGTCCCTGTAATTCTGACGGTGGGATTAATAAAGCCGTATAGAATATCCACAACCGTATTCACAACGACGAACAGACAAGCCACCACCACAAGGTAAGCGATGAGCAATGATATGTCTGCACGGTGAACCGCCTCTAAGAACATGAACCCCATGCCCGGCCACTGGAAAACCAGCTCCGTGAGCAGGGTAAAGGCGAACATGATACCGAGCTGGACCCCGAAAACCGTTATCACGGGCAGAAGGGTATTTTTAAATGCGTGAACCATCCATACCCTTGCAGGGGCAAGGCCTTTGGCCCAGGCATATTTGATGTATTCTGTTTCGAGCACTTCCATCATTTCGGACCGGATCAGACGAATAAACAATGGCAGCATGAGTGTAGACAAGGAAACACAAGGCAGGATCAGATGTTTGAGCCCGTCAATAGTCAGCATGCCGGTATTCCACCATCCCAGATTGAACAAATCAATGGTCTCTCCCCGCCCATAGGACGGCAGCAACTGCCATTCAATTGCAAAAAGGAAAATCAAAAGGATGGCTGTAAGATAAACAGGCATGGACACCCCAAGGGTGGAAAAACTCATGGTAAACCGCGATAATATGCTCCTTGGCCGCAAGGCGCAATACACCCCTAAAGGCAGCGAAACAAAAATAATAATTAACGCGGTTCCGAATACCAACTCTATGGTGGCCGGGGCGTGGTGGAGAATGACTTCAAGATTGGGCTTGTTATAAAGAAACGACCGGCCAAGATCTCCTTTGGTGACGGCATTTTTAACAAACCTGAAATACTGGGTAAAAAAAGGATCGTTCAATCCCATCTTCTCTGCAATCTCAGCCCGTTCTGCAGGCGTCACCCGCTCGCCCACTAAATCCCGGACCGGGTCACCGATCTGGTCTTTGATTGAGAATCCCACCAGGCTGATCACCAGCATGACGACAACCGCCTGGATGATCCTTCGTACGATAAATGCAAACATGTTATTTACTTTTCTCTTTAAAGATCATTCCCCCGGAAATGTTTCCGGGGGAATGACTTATGGTTTGATTTCGAATGGTTGGTGTCAACTATTCGACGACCAGGTCACCGAAGTAGGGGAAGTTCATCGCATTAATAATCGGTTTAACCCGGACGTTCTTTTTGGCGCCATAGGAATGGTTCTGCCAGTGGTAGGGTACAAATGCTGCATCGTCATAAAGGATCTGCTCGATTTCCTGGAGCATTTTGGTCCGTTTTGCGATATCAGTTTCAGACTGAACAGCAATCGTCATCTCATCCACTTTGGGGTTACAGTAACCAGAATTGTACTGGCCGTAACCGGTTTCTTTGTTTTCACACATCATGAGGAACTCGGAAAAGTTACCGGAGTCTTCAGTATCAGGATGCCATCCGATCATCATCATGTCGGCTGCTCTGGCGTCAAATTCGTTCCAGTACTGAGCTTTAGGCATGGTTTTCAGGTTAACCTTGATACCGATTTTACCCAGCATCTGTGCAGTTGCTTCTGCGATTTTAGCATCGTTAACATAACGGTTGTTAGGTGCCATCATGGTCAATTCAAAACCGTTTTCATAACCGGCTTCTTTCATCAACGCTTTGGCTTTGTCCAGGTCATATCTGGGTTTCAGGTCTGCATTGTAGGAAGCAAAACCTCTGGGACCCTGCTGGGCAGCTACAGTTGCAGTACCCTTCATGATTTTTTTAACAATACCAGTGTTGTTGACGGCATGAACGATAGCCTGACGAACACGGACATCTTTAAGTGCTGGATTCCGGTTCTGGTTCATCTGGAAAGTGATGATACGGGAGCCGGAAATAGTATACAGTGACACCTTGTCGTCAGAATGGATTCTTCTGAAATCCTGGGGGGGCACCGGAGAGATAAAGTCTACGTCGCCGGAAAGAAGAGCTGCTACACGAGTAGCGTTTTCTTTAATGGGGGTCAGGATAATTTTATCAACATTACCGGGAGACTTGGTATCCCAGTAGTTTTTATTTCTTTCCATTTCCAGAACTACGTTGTGCTCTCTTTTGGTCACAACGTAAGCACCGGTACCGGAAGCGTTGTTCAGGGCAAAGGATTCACCGATTTTCAGGATCATGTCTTTGGGCTGACCATTGGCATCAGTACCTGTGTAAAACTTGGAGTCCATGGCAAAGAAATAAGTGGCCATGTTCAGAACCAGGGGATAGGGTTTTTTAGTTTTAATATCCACAGTGAGTTCGTTTACTACGGTACAGCTGTCAAACGGTTCCAGCAGCCCCTTAAAATCAGCAGACTTTCTCATACGGTCAAAAGACCATTTAACGTCTGTTGCGGTTAAGGGGTTTCCGGAATGAAATTTAACGCCTTCTCTGAGGAAAAAGCGCATCGTCAGGTCATCAACCCTTTCCCATTTGGTAGCAAGGCGGGGTTCGAATTTCATATCTTGGGTCCAGCGTACCAGTGGATCAAATACCCAGTGGGAAAGCTGCATCATACCACCGGAAAGCTGAACCTGGGGGTCCAGGGAAACCGGGTCTGCATCCAGGCCGACTTTCAATGTCTTTGCACCGGCAGAGACAGAAAAAGACAGCACCAGGAAAAGGCTTAGCATCATCAATACAAATTTTTTCATCCTATCCTCCATTTAATAATTAAAAACAGCATGTTAAAAGGGTACCCTATACCCTTTTAACGTTCTGGTCTTACTGCACATTCTAAATTAAAAACCACATAATGAAGTAACAAAAAAAGTTGACCCGGTCAAGCAATACATCACTGTAAAAACAGGCTAATCCACTGAATTTTATGCAAAAAATTACGCATAAACCACCTAATTTATGCAAGATTCGATACTATTTATTTCTTTTTCACTAAAAACTAGTACCTCATTTTTTCTTAACAAAGCCGTGGTAACGCCCATACCGGGTCGTAACGTTCGCGTAAATGTCCCATCGTATATAAATGCACTTCCGCAAGACGGACTTTTTTCCTTGAGAATTGCCACTTTGATGTCTTGGGCAACTACCATTTCCAAAGCTGCTTGTGCACCTTTTATAAAAGAGAGGGTAACATCAGCATCATTTGTAATAACCCGCGCACAACCTTCCAGTGCATCTTTGCCGGTGCCCCCTAAAATTTCTGCCGGTGGTCGTGGTATGGGCAGGCCTGCCTCCACCTCAGGACAAAAGGCAATCAAACGGCCCTGGGCCTGCCATTTTAAGATCATGGGATGGTCAACAGGTTGAGACTTCCCGTCATAACGCACAGGATCACCCAAAAGGCATGCTGAAATAAGTATTTTTTCCATGAACATTGTTATACCAACAAATCTCTTGTTTGTAAAAAAATCTTGACTATCATTATAAATTAGTGCAATGAATGAGTATTCATTGTGAGTATTATGGAATACTTCGGAGGGGTAACGCTGAAACCTGAAACTCAACTTGTTATTTTTACTGCCAAATTGAATCTGAAGCTCACACTGAACCCGGACATCCTTCCGGGGTATGCCAGAATTTTTAAAATGAAGATTAATTCATTACCATAAAAACAGACACACTTAGGAGGCAACATGGCACAGGTAATTTCCGACCAACGGGACATTGAATTTGTTCTTCACGAGATGATCAAGGCTGAGACCTTGGCAGATCTGAATGAAAATTTTGCAGATTTCAATAAAAAAACCATTAACATGGTCATTAAGGAAGCCAGGAATCTGGCTGTCAAAGAATTGCTGCCAGCTTCAAAAGAAGGTGACGAGCAGGGATGCAAACTTGAAAACGGCCAAGTTACAACGCCGGACTCCTTTAAACGGTTATTCGAAATATTTACAGAAGGTGAATGGCTGGCTCCCACTGAAGATCCTGAATGGGGCGGCCAGGGTATGCCTTACACAGTTGCTTCAGCAGCTGCCGAATACTTTAACGGTGCCAATTATCCTTTTATGATGTATCCGGGTCTGACCCAGGGTGCCGGCCACTTGGTTGAGCATTTTGGTACTGAAGAACAGAAAAACACCTATCTTAAAAATATGTATACCGGCAAATGGACCGGTACCATGCTTTTGACCGAACCCGGTGCAGGGTCTGATGTTGGTGCACTGACTACCAAAGCCATACCTAATGGAGACGGCACATATAATATAGTTGGTGAAAAAATATTCATCTCCGGAGGTGAGCATGACCTTGCTGAAAACATCATCCACCCCGTACTTGCTCGTATCGAGGGCGCTCCGGCCGGTACAAAGGGTATTTCTCTGTTCCTGGTTCCCAAATTCAGAGTCAATGAAGATGGTTCCTTGGGTGAATTCAACGATGTAATTTGCACCGGTATCGAGCATAAAATGGGTATCCACGGCAACTCTACTTGTTCGCTGTCACTGGGTTCTAAAGGCAGCTGCGTCGGCACCCTACTGGGTGAAGAAAACAAAGGCATGAAAGCCATGTTCCTGATGATGAATGCAGCACGCCTCCTGGTTGGTTACCAGGGTTTTGCCTGCGCAACCTCCTCTTACATGTATGCGCTTGATTATGCCAAAAACCGTATCCAGGGCCGGGATTTGATGGAAATCATGAACCCGGATGCCCAGGCGGTTTCAATTTTTCGCCACCCAGACGTACGCCGCCAGCTGCTCATGATGAAAACCAATGTAGAAGCCATGCGTACCCTGCTTTACTATGTCCACTACTGCTCTGACATGGCCAAACATGCTTCCACACCTGAAGAAAAAGAAAAATACCAGGGGTTTGTTGAAGTGCTGACACCAATCGCCAAAGGCTATGTAACCGACCGCGCCTTTGATGTCTGCTCACAGGGTATGCAGGTATACGGCGGATACGGGTTTATCGAAGAATATCCAATGGCACAGCTGCTAAGAGACTGCCGCATCACCATGATTTATGAAGGCACCAACGGCATCCAGGCCATGGACCTTCTGGGCCGCAAACTTGGTATGAACAAGGGCAAGCCCATCATGGATCTGTTCGGTGAAATGCAGAAAACCGTTGCCGAAGCCAAAGCTATTCCTGCCCTGGAAAAACAGGCTGCCAAGGTTGAAGAAGTAATGAATAAACTGGGCGAAGTAGCCATTCACATGGGCCAGACAGCCATGAGCGAAAAAGTACTTGCAGCATTTGCAAATGCCCACCCCTTCCAGGATGCAACCGGTGACACCACTTTTGCCTGGATGCTTCTATGGCGTGCCGTTACAGCCATGCAAAAGCTTGAAAAAGCCAAAAAGAAAGACAAACCCTTTTACGAAGGTATTATCAAATCGCTTGATTTCTATGTGGAAACCGTACTGCCAATTACCTTGGGCCGGTTTGCTGCATTGATGAACACCTGTTCCGTTGCTGTTGACATCGAAGACAATATGTTTCCCAGCTAAAAACAGGTAATAAAAAAATCGATCAGCTTTCCTTTTTTTGGGGCTGCCGGATATATTCGGCAGCCCTTTTTTTATTGAATCTTCATCCATTTCCAATTAGACTTAAGCCTTTACTGAACAATCCTGAAATATAATCAGGAGCATCCCTAAAGAAAGCCTGATATGAACTTAAGAGAACCGGATCATCTCAACTTATTATGTGACATTGGAGAACTGTCTTCCATCGTCACCGGCGGCTCAGACATTGAAACGTTTCTGGCAAGTGCTACCCAACTTGTGGCAAAGCATCTTAAAGCCCATGTCTGCTCCATATATCTTTTTTCTACCCATTCAAAAGATCTGGTTCTAAAAGCCACACAGGGATTGAACCTCGAAGCGGTCAACCAAGTCAGAATGAAGCCCGGCGAGGGGCTTGTGGGAAAATGCTTTTCCGAAGATCAAATCTTAAGGGTAGGCAGTGCACGAACAAGCCCTGGTTTCAAATATTTTGATAATGCAGGCGAAGAACCGTTTAATTCGTTTCTTTGCGTCCCCATACGCAGAGGTGTGGGCAAAATCGGGGTCATGGTGGTTCAGCACAGAGAAGTAGACCATTTTACCTTGTTTGACGAGCGGGCACTGAAAACAGCAGCCACCCAGCTTGCCGGAGCTATTGAAAATGCCCGGCTTCTTATGGCACTCTCTCCGGAGCAGGATGTCACTGGAAAGACCGGCACTGATGACATCCGGGAGTATCCGGCCTTTATCAAGGGAAAATCAGACAGCGCGGGCGCTGCGATAGGCATGATCCGCCCTTCTAAAAAAAACCGTAAAGCCATGTTATACGAGCCAGACACATCCGGCACCGTATACACCATGGACGACTTTAAAGCAGCGCTTGAAAAAACCATTAATGAACTCAAAGAACTCCAGGATAAGTATGCAGCAAGCCTTCCGGAAAGTGCATCCCTGATATTCACAGCCCACTTCATGATTCTCAAGGATAAAAATTTTACCGGAAAAATGGAAACCCTTGTGGCAAAAGGGCAGCCACCTGTGGGTGTCATCCAGAAACTTGCTCAAAAATATATCAAAATCTTTTCAGACAGCCCCCATGCCTATTTACAGGAAAAAGCCGTTGATGTAGAGGACTTGAGCATTCGGCTGCTGTCCAATCTTAAGGCCTCCCATTCCCCGGACACAGATCACAAAGGTAATATCATTGTGGCCCAGGATATTTATCCGTCCGACATGATGAAACTGACTGCGGACGGTATCAAAGGGATCGTCCTTGTGGGCGGGGGAGTCACGTCCCATGTCACCATTTTAGCCAGATCTCTTGGCATCCCATTGATTATTGCAGATGACCCTGCACTTCTGGACTTGCCAAACAGCACGCGCCTGCTTTTGGATGCAGACCAGGCAAACATCTATATCAACCCGGATGAGGAGACCCTTTCTTTATTCAAAGCCCAAAAAGACGCGGAAGATCAGGCCCAGACCTATGAGATGAAATCCCAAACGTTTACACGGGATAATCACAAGATCAGGCTTTTGGCCAATATCAATTTGCTTAGTGAAATCCGTCTGGCAAAAGAGCTTAAGGCTGAAGGGGTTGGCCTTTACAGGACAGAATTTCCATTTTTAATCCGGCCGGGCTTTCCATCCGAGGATGAACAATACCTGATCTATAAAAACCTTTTTGATCAAACTGAAGAAACAGATACGACAACAGTCAGAACCCTGGATGCCGGCGGTGAAAAAACCTTGAGCTATGCACAACTCTCCGAGGAAGCCAATCCTGTCTTGGGTCTGCGGTCTATAAGGTTTGCATTCAAGTACCGTGAGGTGTTCCATGCACAGGTCAGGGCAATACTCAGGGCAGCATACGGAAAAAACAATATCCGTCTCATGTTCCCGCTGATTTCGTCTATTGACGAGTTTCTTGAGGCACGGAAGGTGGTAGAAATCTGTGCAGCAGACCTGACGCGAGAGGGCATTGCCCATGAATCCAATATTGAAATCGGCATGATGATTGAGTTGCCGTCCGTATTAAGCACCATCAACGAATTTGCACAACTAGCAGATTTTTTTGCCATCGGCACCAATGATTTTGTCCAGTATATGGTGGGTGCAGACCGGGGAAACAAACTGGTTGCAGAACATTATATCCCCTTTCACCCGGCTGTCAGCCGTGGGATCGCTGAAATAGCCAGGGCAGCAAAAGACAAAGGCATTGACGTTTCAGTCTGCGGAGAGATGGCTCATGATCCGGATCATATTCCATTTCTGATCGGTGCAGGTATAACCACTTTAAGCGTTGATCCCAAATTTCTGCCCAAGGTACAAAAAGCCATTATGGGACTTGAACTTTCGGATGCAAAAAAATATGCTTATACCCTTTTAAGCCAGACCCGGGTTAAAGATGCCGAAAAAGTGATAAAAACTCGTCCAGGCATATAAACTGATCTTCATTCAAAACAGCGCTCAATT
>JAKSAU010000292.1 GCA_022361535.1 Desulfobacterales bacterium | reverse complement strand
GTGGTCATGCTCGTCTATCTGGATGAAGTGTTTGATAAATATGTTAAAACGGATCGCATGAACACATTGAAGGACCTATCCGCAGCCATTGTTGAAGGGGCGGTGGAACGTGTAAGACCAAAGATCATGACAGTAGCTACAACCTTGATTGGTCTGCTTCCGGTGATGACAGGAACGGAAACCGGTTCCCAGGTAATGAAACGCATTGCAGCACCCATGGTGGGAGGCCTTGTATCTTCAGCCGTACTGACACTGATCATCATTCCTGCAGTATATCTGATCTGGAAACAATGGCAGTTAAAAATGAGGCGATAAATAATGTAGATTAGGTTGGTCAATTCAATTAACAACATCAAAAAATTAGTGGACATACTCTCTGAAAAAAATCTGTGGATAGGTTAGCTTGCTGATCATGAGCGCCGAAAAGGACTAATGAACTAAATTGAGGACAGTCTTACACACATCTCTTTTTTTATTATTATCAAAATTCTTCCTATCACTGTTGACAACACATAAATCTAAATATACATAAAAATTCAATTACAAGTGGTTTCAGGACCTTAAACCTGGAACCTTAAAAGGGAAAACAGTGTAAATCTGTTGCGGTCCCGCCGCCGTGAATGGTGACCTGATCTGCTGAATGCCACTGTGTTATATAACATGGGAAGGTGCAGATACAGGGATGACCCTGAGCCGGAAGACCTGCTTGTAAACATATAATTTTCTGTACAGCGAGGAACTGGACAGAGATGCATTGGAGATTTTAAAAACGGAAGATCTCGGGAAATAATTCCCGGGATCTTTTTTTTTGTCAACCCACAGAAAAAGAGGATGAAGGAATGAAGTTGCTAAAGTTGATGTTGATGTTGATGTTCCTTTTGGCAGTCTTAACTGCTACAGGTTTTGCAGAAAAACTCCAAACAGAAAAGACCCATGAGTTGGACACCATGGTGGTGACTGCCAGCAGGACCAAAGAGAACCTGAAGCATGTCAGCCAGAACATTACCGTTTTTACGGAAAACGATATCCGGAATTCTGGAGCCGTTTCAGTCACGGATCTGCTGAAAAAAGTAGGTATCCAGGTGTTTAACGATGGGGCTGAAGGCTATGGAAATGAGGGTGTAGTCATCCGCGGGGGCCGGACATCCATGCATGGATTTGATTTGGCCGGAGACATCCTGGTTCTTGTAGACGGCCACCGGACCGGGTCTGATTTCTTAGGCAATATCGGACTGGAAAATGCCGAACGAATCGAGGTGATCCGGGGGCCGGGAGCTGTTCAGTATGGGGCTGCTGCCATGGGTGGTGTGATTAACATCATTACAAAAAGAGGCGGAGAACCAACCGAAGCCTTTGTTGAAGCCGGTTTGGGCAGCTGGAATGAACAACGTTATAAAGCGGGAGTCTCTGGCCAACAGGGCGCTTTAGACTATGCTGTGTCTGCAGGTTACTATTCAAGGGATGATTACACCCTGGGAAATGGCGAAAAATATGAGAACAGCGATGTGGAAGACCGAATCCGATATAATTTCAATGCCGGGTGGAACTTCAACGAATACAACCGCCTGGGACTTATCGTTCAGGGCTCGGATACAAAAGAAGCCGGCAAGGGTGAAGATGCAGCCCGGACTTATAACTACTACACCCGCCAAGGCCGGGATAACCATACCATAGACTTTTCCTACGAAGGAGCTGATGAGTCCCGAGTTACAACCTGGTTGGCCCGGTATTTCCAAGGAGAGGTTAATTATGACCTGAAACGGTTCACAAGCACCAGTACCGAGCAATTACCCCTTTCCAAAAACCAAAACAAATTCCAGGGTTCTCAGGCCCAGGTCAGTCGCGAATTCGGAGCGTTCAAAGCGGTTACCGGTATGGACTGGATGTCATATGAGTTTGACCAGCGCCAAGACGGTGAAGCTGCCAGATCCTCCACCCAGAACACTGCTCAAAGTGATTTTGATAATATCGGTGGGTTCTTCCTAGGCGAACTTCATTTACTTGAAAAAAGGAACCTAACTTTGTCTGCAGGTATCCGCTATGATGACTTTGACGTTTCTGTCAATGCGCATAAAATAGCAGAGGATGTTACTGTCAAACGGGATGTGGAGAAAGACAACTGGACCCCTTCACTGGGTATTGCATACAGCCCTGTAGAAATTCTCAAACTGAGGGCCAGCTATGCACAGGCATTTAAAATGCCACTGCCCCGACAGCTGACCGGTTATACCGTCATGATGTCCACCCCATTTGTGGGCAATCCGGATCTGGAACCGGAAACAAGCGAGAACTTCGATCTTGGATTCGATCTGGACTGGAAAAACTGGTTTCTTTCCGGTACCTGGTTTTACAGTGACTATGAAGACATGATCGGGTATGAAACCCACAGCGCGGACGAGCATTACAGTGACACACATTACTGGTATTACAACGTGGATTCGGCAGAAATACAAGGCATCGAACTGGGAACAAAGTACAATCTGGCAAAGGCTTTAGGTTATGATTTCAAACTGGAGCCCTACCTGTTTTGGACACACTTGCTGGTATTTGAAGACGGCAAAGGATATAAGTTACCGAATCGCTCACGGGACAGCGTATCCACGGGCATTGCCTTTGCCTCAGAAGATCTGGGCCTGACTGCTAATTTGGATATCACCTACTACGACACTCAGTATGAAGTTGATCGGGTATCAGGCAGCAGCGAGGTTGAGGCCAGTGAAGAGTTGGAAGACGTAGGAGATGTCTGGGTGGTTGACCTGAACTTTAGTCAGCGTCTTGCCCGGTTCGAAAATAAAGGGGATATCAGGTTGAAAGGGTCAATTCGAAACCTGTTTGATGAATTTTATGCCAACAATGAGGACAGCTGGATGCCGGGCCGCTCTTTTTATCTTGGCGTGGAATACCGTTATTAGTTTGTATAGCGGATAATCAAGACTCCATAATCAAAAAGGGTTTAGGAAAATTTCCTAAACCCTTTATTTTTATGGTAGGCACGAGCAGACTTGAACTGCTGACTTCTACCGTGTCGAGGTAGCACTCTACCAACTGAGTTACGCGCCTGTAAACATCGGCGTTTTTTTAGCAAACCCGAAGTTTTTTGTCAAGAAAAACCATGGTTACTCATCTATTTGTTGTGGATTTTCTTGGATTTCATCTTCTTGAACAGATGGCATTCCTCTGTCTTCGACAAACCTTATTTTGACCTGTTCTTCTGTAACTTCAGCAATCTCCAGACCGAAGCCCTCAAAGGTTTTCAGCATGACAGCATTGGCAAACTGGTTAGGGCTGCCTTTGTATACAACTTCCATAATGGCATGGGCAGCACCGATCTCTTTAGGCTGCATATTTTCTATATCCCGGATATCCTGTATACGCCTTTTCAGGGCAATGAATCTGGGAAGAAAATTTTCCCCTTCTATGGAAAGTTCAAAGCTGTTTTCTTTTCTTAAGCTTTTACCCCAAAAGGAATCTATTTTGCCTCCAAGGTCCTGGGCTGCTTGGTCTGCAGCTTGATTCAAGGCTGCGGTTACGCCTGCAGACTCCATGTTGCTTTTTGCTGTTGCTTTTGAAAGGGTGTGGATCACAGCAGTTTGGGAAGCAACATCATAGGCTGCAAGTTCTATGGTTGCATCAAAGGTTTTTTCATCCCCCATTCTATTAAACGACTCAGCAGCGACCGCTTTTCCAAGTACTACCATGTCAGCTTTTAAGGCCAGACCTAATGCCATGGCAGACTCGGCATCATAAATAGAGGTAAAGTCAACATTATAGTTTGAAGGATCAGGGTAATTGGACCCGGAAACTGCAAATGGTATTTTTTCCTGGCCCAGCCGCATTTTAAGATGTTCTTCTGCCAGGGATCTGTACGGGTCAGGATTATCTCCCCACCAGTACTTAGGAAGCAAAGAGTCTGGTGTTTGTTCGGCAATGAGCAATAATACTACCGGTTTAGCACTGCCCTGCCTGATGATTCTTGCATCCTTGAGACGCTTTTCCACAAGATCCACATTTATTTTGGATTCCACGCCTGCAATATAGTGTTCCTTATATTCAATGCCGTCTAGAACCCGGTATGTCACAACAAAATCCAGGGTTCCGGGAAGCAGACGGTCATAAAGAAACTCCAGGTTGGAAGCAAATGTCTGCCGGGAAACAAGAGAAGCAAAGGTATGTTGTACAGCCTGCTCAAGGGCTTTTTTTACTGCAGCCTGCTTTGCGCCGGGTATATCCTGGCCTTTTATTTTTTCCTGGCCCGTGGTCACATGGGTCACCACATCTGCACAAAAACCCTGGGTGACCGGAGTGGCAAGAACAGCAACAGCAATTAAAACCACTGCTAAATATGATGATGGTCTCATGGTTATTTTTATACCTTTCTTTGAATGGAATAATCAGCGATCAAATTGAGCAGCCGCTTTGATTCTGACGGTTCAAAAACCTCAAGGGCAGCTTTGGCCTTTTTTACATGAGTGACAGCCCGTTCCTGAGTATATGCAATACCGCCCAAACGGGTCAGTTTTTCTTTTAGTTCGGCAAATCGAACAGGATCAAACTCACTATCTGCCATGGCTGACAGAATCCATTTCCGTTCATCGGCTCCAGCTTTTTCAAGGCTGTATATTAAAGGCAGGGTGAGCTTTCCTTCCCGCATATCTGCACCGGGATTCTTGCCCAACTCCTCAGCTGTAGCCGTATAATCCAGCAAATCGTCAGCCATCTGGAAGGCCATTCCCAAATGGTATCCGTACTCCCTTAAGGCTGTTTCTTTGTCGTCAGAAGCACCCGAAACAATGGCACCGCTTTGGCAGGCGCCCCGGATAAGCACTGCTGTTTTTCGCTCAATGATTTCATTGTATTCGTTTTCAGTAAGTTCCGGGTTCCCCTTTTTTTC
>JAKSAU010001066.1 GCA_022361535.1 Desulfobacterales bacterium | reverse complement strand
TCCGCGTCCATAAAAACACGGTCCGGTTTCATAATACTCATCTGTCCAATAGACCTTTTAGATCAGGGTTGTTTTGCAAAGAAACCAGTTTTTCCATCCGGGATTTGAACTCGTCAACAGACTTAAAATCAATCTGCATTGAATAAACCGTACTTTCAAAATTTACAGGCAGGCTCACCTTTATTCCGGGACCAAGTTTAAGCTGGTTTAAATGTTCGGCAGCTTTTTTGCGAGCAGCTTCAAGTGCCGGATAACGCCTTTGCAATAGGTGAGTTCTCAATTGATTACCGCGGGCAGCCAAATCTTTGTGTGCAGATAAAGAGGATTGGTCTGTCTGCGAGATGCCTAATGCTTTTAAGGTGTCATCTAATAGTTTTGGTAAATCAATGCCGTCACGGGCACAAATTTCATTGGCCCAATTAATGATTTCAATTTGCTTGCCTGACGAAACCTTTATATTAGAAAACAGGTCTAAAAATGAATTGACACTTTTCTTATCCATTGCCAAAAGTGTCTTGGTCGCTTTAATGGATAAATGACCTGTATCGATCAAGTCCATAGTTTGCTTTGGCATCTTATGCAGACGGGATAAGGTCCTCAAGTATCCTGAATTCAAATCGCAATTAAAAAGTGAAATTGAACTGTCCGCTATTTGTTTATGATCTATGTATTGTTCGAGCAAGGCAACAGCGCGAATTAATTCTCCAGGTTGGAGTTCACGAGTAAAAGCATTCTCAGACACAGCCATCCGGGCAGCTTTTTCTAAAATCGCCGGGTCATTTTGTTCCCGCTTAGAAAGAACCCTGCAGGTTATGGTTTCCCAGCCTAACTGCTTCACCGCTTCAACACGTTTAAATCCGGAAACAATAGTGTATGAATTGTTATTGGCAAAGACCAAAGGAGGAACCAGAAGTCCGTTTTCTAAAACAGAATTTACAAGGTTTTCTATGTTTTTATCGGGCCCTGTAATACGAAACCCAGTGTCCGTCATATCAATGGCGGACACTGGGATTTTCAGGATATCAATTTCATTCATTGATTAAATGGTATCACCTGTTAGGCGATTAAATATTTCTTTATAGGTATTACTTGTATTCTCGATAATTTCAGCAGGCAG
>JAKSAU010000625.1 GCA_022361535.1 Desulfobacterales bacterium | reverse complement strand
TCGATTGTATTTGCTGTGGACCGTTTCTGAAACTTAAGGTTAGACAGCTCTTCGAGATTCCGTCTTAAAGTAGCAGATTTACCACCACCGGAATATAGCGGTAAATTCACGGTAATACCTGCGGTCCAGTCTGTATCATCGCTGGAAGGCAAATCAACGCCAAGGCCGCTTAAAGCAGAGGAACCAGATGATCCTTCACCGCCATCAGCAAATGTTTCAGTCACATCTCCGACCAATGAAACGGAGGGCACCCAAAATTCACGTTTAGCGAGCGTGATACTTCTTTCCTGGGCTGCAATGGCCGCGTCCAATTGCTTGAGTTCCGGCGATAAGGCCAACCCTTCATCCACAAGAAAATCTCTCATGGCATTCAGTTCCTGGGGGTTGTCCATATAGGTAACCATTCGCCGGCTGGGAAGAATATTCATGGGATCTGAGTATTTTTCTTCCTTTACCCCAAATGTTTCCCTTAAAGGCCGGTTCAAAATATTGTTTACAACGCTCATGGAGTCCAGGGTCCGGGATTCAGCACTAAGCACTTGACGGCGGCTGTCAGCAATCTGATTTTCCCAGCGATATACCTCTTCGGGCCCCGCAGCACCAATGGAGACCCTGATCTGAGCTCTTTCCAGATTCTCCCGGGTCAATTTAAGATTTTCTTTTTGAATTCGCTCGATACTTCTGGCCCTCAGAACATTGAGATACGCTGTTGCAGCAGCCTGGATAATATCCAATTCTACTGCATCTCGTCCCTGCTCCCGGCTGTTCTGGCGGTATTTTTCAATCTCATATCCGGCCCAAACTTTATCTGAGTACAGCAACTGGCTGGCGCGTATAGATCCGGTCCACTCCCGTTCCGGAGCAGATCCTAAAGATGCTTCTGCCCTGTCATCGTCAATGATCCTTGCATCGGAACCGATTTCCAGCTGAGGAAATAATGCTGACCGGGCCTCTTTTACCTGTTCTTCACCAGCTATCACATTCTGCTGGGCTGCTGCCAGATCCGGGTTGGCTTCCAAAGCCTCATTTACCGCCTGGCGAAGGTCCAAAGTCCGGTCGACATCAAGGTCCTCTTCATGGAGAAGGTCGGCCTCAGTTAAGATGCTCCATCCGGGATACACACCTATGGCCCTCGCTGTCGCCATGTTAATGGATAATTTTTCACTTAAAGGAAAAGTGGTCTGAAGTGTTCCTGCACTTTTGCCGTCAAGCAATTCCTGTATATTGATGGCAATGCTTCTGGCCATGTGCTGGATGTAATCCTCGGGAATGATACTGGTTAAAAGACCTTTTTCCACATCTTGACGGCCATTAAATGCAAAGCTTGGCAACCGCCGCGAAATTAATCCAGCCACAAGTTTATCAAATTCGATTTCAGACAATCGCGGCAGCCGGGATACAAACACAGCTTCCGTATTTTCAGGGATCTGGTTTAATGCCTCACCAATCTGAGAATCCACCGCAATGACCTTCATATCCAGGGTAAACTCGTTGGCAATCCGCCGTTCAAGAATCTTGAGTTGTGGGATAGATTTTAAATGGAATCCATCCGCCAGCACAACTACATGGTAAAAATCGGCAATATCCAAAAAGGACTGAAAGGCCCGGTCAATATCTGAGAATGTATTGATGTAGTTAAGATTTCGCACGCCGCTTGTACCCTTATCCAAGGGAAGCTGCTGTGTTTCTGCATCAATCACATTGGCAGCAATCACTGGCTTAGACAACGCTCCTCTGTGACAAATTTCATGGGATGAGACTTCCCCTAAGGTAAGCACTATATCAACCTTTTTAGATGATAAAAGCGTATCTAATGCTGCGTTTACGGTATCCATATCCCAATCACCGGAAAGCTGGCTGTCAGAGGGGAATTCAACCGAGTGAGCCCCCCGGGTAATATTGGCAACCTCCTGTTGAACCTTTTCAAGGATTTCGGGGAAACGTTCAGATATCCCGTCACTTACTGTACCTATACGAAAAGTTTTTGCGGCTGCCGGAAAAGCCGTGCTCATCACCAGGATTATCAGACAGACTAAGAACGCCTTGATCAGCCTGCAATATCTCATCTCTACACTCCTGTATCTATCCATATTGTTATATCCTTAAATCACCATAATTCTATTCTGACTTGATTTTGAAGAACGTTGCATAAAGGGTTGGCACAAAAATCAGGGTCAACAGCGATGCAAAGCCAAGCCCGAACACAATGGTCACGGCCATGGAGATAAAAAAGGCATCTGTGAACAGCGGGATCATCCCAAGCATTGTAGTCAAGGCCGCGAGCATAACCGGCCGCATCCTGGACACACCAGAGTCCACAACTGCGTGGAAATGCGCTTTGCCCTCTCGGATTTCAAGATCAATCTGGTCAATGAGAACAATCGCGTTCTTGATGAGCATACCCGATAAACTCATCAAACCAAGCAATGCCATGAAACCAAAGGGCTGGTTCAAAGACAGCAACCCCACCACGACCCCGATCAGGGACAAGGGAACGGTAAGCCATATAATCAGCGGCTGTTTAAACGCGTTGAACAAAAATATGACCGCTAAAATCATCATACCAAAGTATATTGGGATATTATCAGCCAGTTTTTTCTGGGCATCTGCACTGTCTTCTGCCTCACCTCCCCAGGCCATGAAATAGCCGGGACGTCCTTTTAGGGGAATCATATCATCATAAACGATTGGGATCGTTGCTGCCGAGTGCTTATCCTCCGGGACTTCCTTGCCCAGATACGCAGATAAATCTGCCCCTAGTGCTTTTTCGATTTTGGGTTTCACCCGCGCAAAGAACTCCGAGGGAAGCCCTGTACGGGCATCAGCATGGAGCTTGATCATGGAACGCCTGTGCCAGCGTGAAATTCTTGCATTTTCATATTCAGTGTTAAATCCGTTCACCACCTGCTGGAGCGGGATTTTTTTACCTGACATAGGACTTGTAACCAGGATATCTCTCATATCCTCCATTGTGGTGCGCTCATTTTCAGGGCCGCGTGCAATTATAGGAATCAATTCAATGCCTTCACGGTAGACACCAGTGGTGGTCCCGGAAAAGTTCGCCTGAAGAGCGGTTGCAATCATAGGACGATCTATCCCTAAACGACGAGCCCGATCTTCAGCGATCAAAGGCTGGACAACCTTTACCCTGTCACCCCATTCGGTTCGAACCGCTTTGGAGTCATAATCTTCTGCCAGAACAGTCATGGCTTCATCTGCAAGTTCTCTTAACACTTTAGGATCAGGACCATTGATACGGAGCTGAATTTTACCACCTTCGCCCGGTCCCAATGCGAATTTTTTAACGTTTATCGTCACATCGGGTAGTATCTGTTCCAAATCGGTCTGGACTTTTTGAAAAATTTCATTGATGCGTTCATAGTCCTCCACTTCAACCAGTATGGAACAATACTGCTGTCCCGCATCTACAGGCACGCTGTAAGTCAAAAGGAACCTGGAGTGGCCGGCACCCACAGCAGACGCAACCGCTTTGACGCCATCGATCTTCATCATATAGTCTTCGATCATGGCCACGCCTTTTTCCGTATCCCGGATATGGGTTCCTTCTCGAAACTGGCATTCAATCTGGAACTGCGGGCTTGTGGAAGGTGGAAAAAACATCTGATCCAACATGCCAAAGCCTACAAGTGACAAGGCAAACATCCCGACCACAATACCAATTGTAGCCCAGCGGAAACGGATAGCTAATACCAGTACTTTTTTGTAGATTTGATAAAATTTTCCACCGTATGGATCTTTGTCTGTGTCATCGTTAGACGCCTTGGCCTTTTTCCCCAACACAAACTGCTTGGTCATCAAAGGGGTGGTGGTAACGGCAGTTACCCAACTTAAAGACAGGGAAATCAATATGACATAGTAAAGGGTCCGGCAATACTCTCCGGTCTGATTATCCATGCCACCGATCGAAGCAAAAGCCAATATAGCTACGGCTGTTGCACCAAGCAGGGGGATTGCATTTTGGCCCACCACCTGTTTGGCTGCCTCCATGCCATCCATGCCCTTTTCCATGCGCACCTTCATCCCGTCCACCACCACAATGGCGTTGTCCACCAGCATACCCAAGGCAATGATAAGGGCGCCTAAAGAAATTCTCTCCAAAGTAACATGGTAATAATCCATGACCACAAATGTTGCCGCAATGGTCATCACCAGAATAAAGCCGATAATCAGCCCGGACCGCAATCCCATAAAAATCAAGAGGACGACGATTACAATGGCCACGGCCTCTACCAAATTAATGACAAATCCGTCTACGGCCTTGGTAACCATATCAGACTGCATATATATGACGCCCAGCTCCATACCCATTGGGATCTGAGCGTTCAACTCTGCAAGCCGCGCCTTTACAGCCTCCCCCATGGTGACAGCGTTACCGCCCAGAATCGTGGAAATGGCAATACCTATTGCAGGATGGCCATTAAAGCGTAAAATCCGGGTAGGAGGATCTACATAATCTCTATGAATGGTGGCAACATCCCTTAGATAAATTAATTTGCCGCCTTTACTGGCTATAAAAAGATCACCAAAATCCTTCTCAGATTTAAAAATACCTGTTGGGAAAATGGGTATGTATTCGGTGCCGATCCTTATCTTGCCGGCGTCTGCCGGCAGGTTTTTAGCCTGTAATGCATCAAAGATCTCCTGGCGTGTGATGCCCAGTGCATTCATCTTTTCCCTGGACATCTCTACATACACAGCCTCGTTTTGCTCGCCAAAAAACTCTACTTTTTTGACATCGGTCACTGTTACCAGTTCCCGCTTGAGTATTTCAGCAACTTCTTTAAGTTCTGCGTAAGAATATCCCTCTCCATAAAGGGCATAGTATACCCCGAATACATCTCCGAAATCGTCGTTTATAATAGTAGGGCCTGCACCCGGAGGTAATTCCTGCTGGACATCATAAATCTTGCGGCGCAACTCGTCCCAGACTTGGGGAATCTTATTCTTGTCGAAATGATCCTGCACTGTGATTTTAACAACGGACATCCCTCTTGATGAGTAAGACGAAACCCGCTTGAGTTGCCCTAACTCCTGGATGGCTTTTTCTATGCGTTCAGTCACATCCTTTTCCACTTCCTCGGGAGAGGCACCGGAATAAGGTGTGATAACAACTGCGTCCTTGATTACGAATTCGGGATCTTCCAGGCGCGAAAGATTGTTGTAGGCGGCATAGCCTAAAAATAACATGACAACAGTCATGGTCCACGTGATCACACTTTTCTTGATAGAGAATTCAGCAATATTCATGGGCTTGGAATCCTTATTCTTTCCAGATGGAAACTTTCATGCCTTCACGAAGCTTGGTGACTCCTGTCGTCACGATACTTTCTCCGCCGGACAATCCGTCTTTGATGAGTATACTTTGAGCGCCGGTCATTTCGCCTGGAGTCACTGCTTTTTTATGAACCGTCATAGCTTCTTTATCCAGGGTCCATACAAAAGAAGCGCCTTTGCTGTCCTCCATAACAGAGATGGCGGGAATAACGATCTTTGTTGGTCCGGACTCCCCTTTGGGGCGGGAACCGGTTACGGTAGCGGTCATACCAGGCAGAATATTTAAACCCTCGGGTTGATCCATGATCAGTACGACCTGGTAGGTCTGGGTCTGGGGATCTGCCTCAGTAGAATATTCTTTAAGCGCCAGAGGAAATTTTTTATCAGGAGCAACTGCAAAGGTAGCATGGGCTTCAATCTGATCATTGCCTTCTCTAAGGGTTGCGATTACGGTTTCCGGCGCATCCACCAACACCTCTATTTTTGAATTATCCTGAAAAAATACAATGGGCTGTTTGGCCTGTACCTCTTCAAAATTCTCTACATACCGTTTGGCCACAATACCGTCAAAAGGAGCTCTAAGATAAGTATCCTTTAGAGCATTTTGCGCATCCTGAAGTCTTGCTGCAGCCACATCACGCTCTGCTTTGAACCGGTCAAAATCCGCTTTGGACACCTGTCGGCGCACATAAAGTTCTTTATACCGTTCGTACTGGCGCTCAGCGTTCACGGCCTGGGCTTTAGCCTGATCCAAGTTGATCTTAAAATCCCTGGGTAAAATCCGTGCGATCAATTTTCCTTTTTTGACACGTTGGCCCTCTTCAACAGGTAATTCAACTAGAGGTCCCGGAACCTTGAACGAAAGATCAACCCTACGGTTGGCACGGGTTGTACCCGGATAGTTCATGGTTGCTCCCTGGCCGGTGCCAGCCACAGTCATTATCTTGACAGGTCGAACGACCTCTCTAGGCGCCTCTTCTTCTTTTTTCTTGCACCCGATTGTAAACAGAAGAGCCAAAACAGCTAAAACAGCAGCAATAGTCATGAAAGCAGATTTACTTTTTAGAATTTTGCCGCAATGCCCAGTAAGAACGGCACTCGATTTCATGATGTCATCCTTTTTGATTCTCGATATTATTTATAGTGGATTCGGCAAAGCAGGTAGATACCATTGAAGCTTAGGTCAGGATACCTGCTCACATACTTCGTACCATAATATAAAACCTTATTTTTTAAAAGTTAGAAATAAAGAATCTGCAAATAGATATACACCAAGTGTTCAAATAGGTGTCGTTATTGGGCTAACTTATAGCGCAATCCGCCAAGGATAGATTCGAGCTTTTGCTTATATTCTTTTTCAAAATAAGTTTTTAGGCTTTTAATCTCGTGATAAATCAAAAAAAGGGGGGGATAAACATGACATGTTCCCCACCGGCTTTATGTTTAAATCAAACACCATGCGGTTGGCGATTTCATGTCAATTTTGTTCAATACACACAGGAT
>JAKSAU010000039.1 GCA_022361535.1 Desulfobacterales bacterium | reverse complement strand
GCAGCCACCCTGTTAGGGCATTTGCAAAATCAATAAGGCGCTGGGATATTCCCCCCTTTTCCATGATGGTACCGGCGTACATAAACAAAGGCACTGCCATGAGATGAAAGGAATCCGTGCCAGCCACCATGCGCTGGATCACCATCATCAGCGAAAAGTCTCCCTGAATCAGAATAGCAAAAAGCGAGGCTGAACCAATGGCAATGGCAATAGGTGTGTTGATTAAAAACAGGAAAAAGAGGGTCAATATTAGAATTTCAGCGGTCATGACCATATCCCTTTTTCGTCCATGTTCTGAACAAGAAGGTCAGGCCGTAAACCGTTAATATCATTCCCGAAACCGGAACGACAGACATCATCACCCACTTGGGCAGATTCAGGGCAGGGGTAATTTGAAGACGAACAAACCAGGCAAACTCTATACCGCTTATTATCATGACTGCGAACAGGCCAAGGCTCGCACAATGGGTCATTAAAGCCGCAACCTTTTGAGCCCAAAGAGGCAGCCTGCGGAACACGCCATCCACACCGGGATGAGCACCATGATAATACGCGACTGTGGCGCCTAAAAAGGTCAGCCAGACCAATAACAGCCTGGCCAGTTCCTCAGACCAGAATAGGGAATGATTGAGTACATATCTGAAAAAAACCTGGGCTGCCACGATCACTGCCATGGCGATGCCCATGGTACAGACCAGGTTCTGAATCCAGTGATTCAGAACCTGGCTGATTTTAGACAAATAATACATACCAGGATTAGATGTGCCCTATTTTACGGCATCCAGAATTTTGACCAAAAGCGATTGAACTTTTGGGTCCGAATACAAGTCCATTTCCTTTAACCCGGCCACCTTGGCACGAAAAGCTTCCACATCCGGTGTCTCATTGACCTTCATACCCTTTTCCTTGAGCAGGGCAAGACGGCCGGCGTTTTTGTCACGGTTGCTTTTACGCTGAAACGTCGCAGCGTCCTTCATGGCGGTGGTAATCATTTCCTGGTCTGTTTTTGGCAACGTATTGAACCATCTCAGGGACGCCACATCAATATGCGGAGAATAGACATGACGGGTCAGTGTCATGTATTTCTGGATCTCGTAAAACTTATAGACTTCCATGACCCAAAGAGGATTTTCCTGCCCGTCGATAACCCCCTGTTCCAGCTCAGTATATATGGGCCATGGCATAGGAGTCGGATTCGCTCCTAATGTCTGCCAGATAGCCTTGTGAAGGGCTGATGCCATCACCCTGATTTTCAAACCGTTAACATTGTCAGGACCATTGACAGGGACCCTGTTATTGGTCAGGTTTCTAAATCCATTCTCTGAAAAACAAAGCCCTTTGAAGCCTGACGATTCAAGGCTTTTCAAAATTTCAGAACCCAGTGGGCCATCTAAAATCTCGTCTGCCTGTGCATGGTCTTTGAACAAAAAAGGATAGTTGATGACTCGAACAATGGGATCAAACGTATCAAAAGGGCCTCCGGTAATTACACCCAGGTGAATGGTGCCCATTTGAATCTGCTGGAGAATTTCAGTTTCATTTCCAATGGAGGCGGAATGAAAAATCTTTACTTTATATGCTGATGCACTTTTCGCCTCGATGATTTCTTTGAACTTCTCGGCCACAATATTTTGTGCCGCCCCCGGTTTGGTCACAACGCCCAGTTTAATGGTTTTTGATACTGCTACGGCAGGTGCCGCCAAAACAAAAGCTGCCAGTAATGCAAGAATCAGAACATTCCGCTTTTTCATTGCGAGCTCCTTTAATTGAGTCATATCTGCGGCCTATGTATGCAAAACAATTTACGAAGTCAAGTCTTTCCCCATATGCATGATATCCTACAAATAAAACAGTCACGGATGAAGCGCCATTTTTTATACGACCGTTCGGACTTCATAAGTTCGACTTATTTCCTTTTTAATTCGTAGATATATGCGTCCACTCTGCTGTTATCTGCTAACTTTACTGTGGTTAAAACCCGCTGGTACGCTTCTCCTTCAAAACCATCAAGAGCAGTCCAGTGTTCATAAAGATTTTCCGAATTGAAAACAAACCCTTGCACTGTATCTCCATCATCGTTCAGAACAATACCCGGATACCCCATATCCGCCCCCCAGCCTTCCTGATACAAAGTTCCTTTAACACTTCCCTTTTCCCAGAATCCCCCGATATCGGATAGCACATGTTCATTTGGCCGGCCAGGCCCCAAAGTCCCGTAAACAAAAAGTCGTTGAATCATTTATTTTACCGTTCCCCTGTGGTTAAAATATGCTTTTGCTTGATACAGGCATATATCTGATCCTCAGAAATCGCTTGACCAAAGAGTATAAAACAAGACAGATTCCGGTAACAAGCCATTTGCTTTAAAATTAGAAGCTATCTTAAAAAAAGTGTCTGATATTAAACTTACCCTGGAATTTTAACCGGATTCATTTATGATAACCAAATGTATAGATCCATAAATTTAAGGGAAAATAAAAAATTCAATAATATCACCTGGCTTTCTTAACTCTATAACAACTATCATCATTAAAAGAGGACTGCTCTATGAAAAAGCACAATTGTAAACACTGTAAATTCCGGGCTAAATACGATAATAATCCCCAATCCCTGCTCGGCAAAATCTGGCGATGGCATATTGGATGGTGCCCCGGTTGGAAAGGATATTACAACAGCTTGCCTAATGATGAAAAACAGCAAGTAGCAAAAAAATACAGTCTTAAATTTTAAAATGCGTTAAGTGGATTTTAGTTCATTTCGATCATAAAACATTTGCCGTGTGAACAAATCCTGGACAGGGTCAACGCATATTCAGATGCCGGATAATTTATCCCGAACACGGCTGCTTTTTTGAATAAATACGTTTGATGTCGTTTTTTAGGTTTAAAAGGGGCTTTGTGCCAAAACTAAATGGAACGCGTGGTTCTTGGACCTATTTTTCTGTTCTTTTATAGGTCCGTGTGGTAAAGGATTTTTGTTCAGATTTGTTTATTTCTGTTTAAATCGCTCTAAAGGATAAGAAAATGAAACGATCAAACTGCTTAATGTATCTGTCGCTATTTCTTTTTACTTGCTGCTTTGTGATTCTGCCCGCCTTAGGCATTTACGCCCAGGATAAAGGCCGAGATGAGATGAGTCTTTACGGTGGAAAATCAGGACCGGTTCCGTTTGAACACCACCTTCACCAGACTGTTATTGGGGACTGCCAGGCATGCCATAAGGATTTTCCCCAGGAACAGGGTGCCCTTGAAAAAGCCAAGGCCGATGGTACGCTCAAGAAAAAACAGGTAATGAACAAAACCTGTATCAAATGCCACAGGGCCAAGAAAAAAGCAGGTGAAAAAACCGGGCCGACCAATTGCAAAACCTGTCATCAAAAATAAATGATATGAAACTGATCCTTTCCCCAACCAAAACCATGGGTGCTGTCTTTAAAGGAATGGGTGCCTCAAAGAACCTGGCTCTGGACCACCCTAAGTTTGAAGCTGAAGCTCAGACGCTGGTCCAAGCCATGGCCCCACTGGATCAACCGGCATTAAAAAAACTATTCAAAACCAGTGATGCCCTGACCCAAAAAACCTATGACATGATCCGGGAATTTGGCACAGCCAAAGAAACACCTGCCATGTTTGCTTTTAGGGGAGATGCCTTTAAAACCCTTGACCCGGATAGTTTTACCCATGAACATGTCATGTTTGCCCAAGAACATTTACGGATCTTCTCCGGGCTGTATGGGGTTGTCTGCCCTTTAGACCGAATCAAACCTTACCGGCTTGACTTCAACACCCCGCTGAAAATAGACAATAAAGGCCTCAAACCTTTCTGGAAAAAAAAGCTAATCAGCTATTTTGAAACATTTTTAAAACCGGATGAAACGCTTTTGAACCTGGCATCAGGTGAATATGCGGATGTGCTTTCTTCTCATGCCTTGAAAAAAAGAATGATAACTCTGCAGTTCAAGGAAGAGTCAAAAGGGAAGTTAAAAACTATCCCCATACGGTCCAAACAAGCCAGAGGACTATTTGCACGACACATTATAATGAATCAAATAAAGAATCCTTTGGATCTAAAAAACACAAAAATAGAAGGATATACATACAAAGACAGCCTGTCATCGAACAGGGAATGGTTTTTTATCCGCTAACAGAACGATTCCGGCCCAGTTGTTTGGCCTTATACAAAGCCTTGTCCGAGGCCGCCAGCAACTCCATACCAGATGCATCTGCTCTAGGCACCATGGTACCGGTACCCAAGCTCAGCGTAACATAAGAATGAACATCAGAACGTTCATGTGGTATTTTCATGGATAAAATCCGGCTTCTTATTTTTTCAGCAATCTCAAAGGCTCTTTTAAAATCCGTATCCGGAAGGATGACACCGAACTCTTCCCCGCCGTACCGTGCCGCCAATCCACCCATATTAGGAGTGCACGCGTCAATGGCTTTGGCAACTCGCTTCAAACACTCATCACCGATCTGATGACCATAAGCATCATTATAGCCTTTAAAAAAATCAATATCGCATAAGATCACAGATAAGGGAGCCTTTGAATCAAGGTGCTGTTTCCACTCTTTCTCCAGTTGGGTGTCAAACTGGCGCCGATTGGATATCTGGGTTAGACCATCCAAAACAGAAAGACGCATCAACTCCTCATTAGCCTTTTGGAGATCATTTTCCGCCCTGATGGTATC
>JAKSAU010000445.1 GCA_022361535.1 Desulfobacterales bacterium | reverse complement strand
TCACCGGCGGTGTGGATGCCAAGCTCGCGGCACCGATGCAGCGCCTCAGGGAAGACGGATACCAGATCGTGCTGTCGCCGGGCCACCAGGGGCCGGACGACCCCCTGCTGCCCCTGGCGGATATCATCAGCGCCCCGGTGGCGGAACTGGACCGGGACCAGTTGGAAGCCCTGCATCGAAAATTCACTTCAGGAGCCGGCCGCCTGCTCGCGGCCCAGGTTCAGAGCCAATCGGCTTTCAAGGCATGCCGGGACATCGGGTTCGACCTCTTCCAGGGCCCGTTCTTTAAACAACCCGAAAAGATAAGCATGGATAAAATCTCCTCAAGCGAGTCCTCACGGTTTCAGCTCCTTCGCATGATCGAACAGGAGGATCCCGACGTTTCCGAACTCTCGGAAATCATCAGCGCCGACGTGTCCATCAGCCTTCGACTGCTCTCTTATATCAACTCAGCAGCCTTCGGCCTGCGCCGAAAGGTGCAGTCCATCCGTGAAGCCATTAACATGCTCGGATGGCAGCATATTAAAAACTGGCTCCGTATCCTGGTGCTTTCGGACGCGGCTCGCAACCAGAATGCCTCGGAGTTAATGCGCCTGTCGGCCCAGCGGGGCAAGTTTCTCGAACAAGTGGCGGAGGACCACGATTTCTGGGGATTTAATCCGGAGCGCCTCTTCCTGTTGGGGCTGTTTTCATTGACCGACGCCATGCTGAACCGGGCCATGGCGGACATCGTCCGGCATCTCCCCCTGGATGAGACCCTGAAGTCCGCCCTTTGCCGACAAAAAAACAATGAACTACTTCCTTTCATCCACATGGTGGAATGCTTCGAGGACGACCGGTGGGATGAGGCCGGCGCCCGGGTTCAGGCACTCGGGCTCAATGCGGCAAAGGTCAATACCGCATTTCAAAATGCGGTCGACTGGGCCAGCGAAATGGCAACGGTTACGGCCTAGACAACTTTTCCCGCTCATTGGTTCGAATCATCCCCGGTTCTCGCTTCGGCCCCTGCTGCCCCGCGGTCCCGCCTCCTTTCGGTTCGGCCCATCCAGCGTACGGTCGAATCCCGTCCCATAAGACCAAAACCACTTGTGGACCCGGCAAAAATTCGATATATTGGCCGGCAAAATACCCGGTCGATCGCGGAACGGGCCGCATAACCATTGTAACGATTTGATTTTATAAACTTTACATCATTCATATCGCGTTCACCCTATATCCCGGAATATGAATTTATCCACAGTGTCACTG
>JAKSAU010000765.1 GCA_022361535.1 Desulfobacterales bacterium | reverse complement strand
TTGTTAAGTTTTTTGTTTGGTTGAGTTGCTTTTTGAGCTGGGGCCATTTTTCTTCTAGGGATTTTTCGTGAGACTGGTAGATTATTCCGATTGGGATTTTTCCTGATTTTGAATTGTAGTCGAATTCTTCTGAAAGTTTTTTTGCGGTTTGGTAATTTTTGTTGTCGGTTATTTTGTACATTTTGTCATCTTTGTTGTTTGCGTCGAGGTTGAAGATTAGGCAGTCTTGGATTACTTCTACGAATGAGAAGCCTTTGTGATTTATTGCTTTTGTGAATATTTCTGTCATATGTTTTATGTCTTTTGCATTTGTTCTTGCTACAAATGTTGCGTTGCTTGCTAATGCTAGCTTTATTGGGTTTAGTGGTCTGTCGAATGTTCCGAGTGGTGAGGCTTTTGAGATGTAGCCTTGTTGTGATGTTGGGGTTGACTGCCCTGTTGTTAGTGAGAAGGATTGGTTGTCGTGGAGTATTAGTGTCATGTCGGCGTTGTATTTGAATGCATGGATGAAGTGAGATATTCCTTCTGAATATATTGCTCCGTCTCCTGCGAAGGTTATGAGTTTTAGGCTTGGGTTTCCTAGTTTTATTCCTATTGCTGTAGGGATGGCTCTTCCGTGTAGGCAGTAGATTCCGGAGAGGTTTAGGTAGTCGAAGATTTTTGCGTGGCAGCCGATGTCTGTTGTTATTGCGAAGTCTGTGAGTTTTGCTTTTTTGGATTCTATTAAATTTGTTATTGTTTGTTTTACTGAGGCTAGTATCATGTTGTTTGGGCAGCCTGGGCACCATGTGTTTTCGGATTTTGTTTCTAGATTTGGTTTCATAATATGCTTTTGATTAGGGATTTTAGTTCGTCAGTGTGGAATGGCCTGCCGTTGTATTTTAGCAAGCGGTTTTGTATTTTGATTCCAGTTTTTTCTCGGATTAATCTTCCGAGTTGTCCTGTTACGTTGCATTCTACTAGAATTATGTTTTCGGCTTTTTCTAGTTCTTTTTTGATTTGAGGGGAAAGTGGCTTGCAGTAAAGGACTTGTAGGAATTTTGCGTCTAA
>JAKSAU010000863.1 GCA_022361535.1 Desulfobacterales bacterium | reverse complement strand
GGTTACTCTATTTTATAGGGGAATAATCTATTGGGTTATTCCCCTGAAAATATCAAGGTCAAAATATTCATTTCGTCTTTTCTTTCATACTCTACAGAATCGGTCATCTGCTTGATAAAAAAGATACCCAGGCCACCGATATCCCGATCGTCAATTGACAGGGCCGTATCCGGATCATCCACGGACAGCATATTAAACGGTTGCCCTTGGTCCTCAAACCGTATTGAAAAGGTTTCATCCCCATTATCAATGCATGTAACAGTGACGTTCCCGGTTCCACCTTCCGGGTAGGCATAGCTGAAAATATTAACGAGGGCTTCTTCAGAGGCCAGTGCCAGCTTGCCTATACGCGCTTGGGAGATCTTTGCCGTTTCTGCAGCCTTGGAAATGAAATCCTGGAACGATGCGAGATTTTCCAGCACCGCAGGTAAGGTCAATTGTGTCATGTCACTTGTCATTGTTTTTCCTACCCCATGATGACTTCATGGATACCAATGGCCTTGCTGACGTTCTTTAGCTGGTGGGGTACCGGGTCAGACATCTGAAATCGGCCCTTTACATGGTCCGCTGTCAAAGACGTCAAAAGAATCTGCCCCTCTGTGGCAACGGAACAAACCCGGGCAGCGATATTTGTCACAGCACCGGATGCGGTGTACGTCCATCGGTCCCCGGCAATTCCTTTAAGTCTTGTAGAGCCCACAGCAGCTGTCCCGGAATTGATTCCCATATTCACAATAACAGGATCAAACCGGTCTTTTAACGATTCATTAATCAGAGCATTGCGCTTCTGGATGCCGATAGCTGCAGAAACCGCATTATGTGCATGGATTTTCGGATCGTCCCCCTGGAAAAGAATCATAAGTCCGTCTCCGGCGGTCTCGTTGATATCCCCTTTGTTTTCTACAATGATATTTAAAAATTCACTGAAATATGTTTCGATAAGATAGTTCATCTTCTCCCGGGATGTGGTTTCACTCATTTTGGTATAACCGGCGATATCTAAAAACAGAACTGAAATATCTTTTTCATGTTTATTCAGATCCGGGTTTTCAGGATTGCTTGAAATTATATCCTGTACGGATTTGGGGACAAACTTTTGAAGATGCGTCTGTATACTTTCCAACAACTGAACCCGCTGGAGAGTTTCTTCCAGCTTCCGATTTTTATCCTGGATCTTGGCGATCAGTTGCTCCAGGTTGAACTCCCTTGACTCTACCTTCACGATCATCATGCCAAAAGCTTCGGCCAGCTCAGCCACCAAAGACGGATATTTTTCACTATTGGTCAACTCCATGAGACGATCTGTCTTTTCGTACTCGCCCATGGAAACCTTTTGAGCCGTATCGAGCAAAATTTCAAACAACTTGTCGTGTTTTTCCATTTTTCCCCTTTCTGATGGTGATCTGCACCTAAAAGCTAATTACTCATTTTTTTACTTTTAAATCAACCCATGAACGATAAAATTCTTTTTATAATTTCCTTTTTAAATCCTCTCCCTGACAAGACACTTCTAAATTCAAAGAATATAAAACACAGGAGGGTCCTTGTTAACGCATATCAACGCCAAAAAGAATAATACCTTGAAAGAAACCGCTTTTTTTAGATATAACCAAGGCTATATCATATTAACAGGCCTTCACCAAAAGGCCGATAACAGGGGTTTGGAGTGAAATCTTTACAGTCTAAAATAATCTTTCTGATTATCTTCATCATGCTGGTGACAGGCGGCACCATTAACTTAATCTCCAATAAGGAAATCGGCGATGCCATGCTCAACCAGCAGAACATGCTGTCACAACATGTACTGTCACTCATCGAACTCAACATTAAGGGCGGATATCACAATCTGATTATTGATAAAATAGATTCGGTTTCCCGGCATAAACAAATGCTTAAAAATCGCATGGAACTGATCGTTTCGATGATTGATAACCATCATGCAAACAGCCGTGAACACAACCTGCCCGAAGACAGTTCCAAACAAGTAGTACTCAAATGGATCAAAGCCTCAGGACAGGGCAGCCATGTCAGAAGCTTTATAGCAGATAAAGATCTCATGGTCATTGCTCACCCCGATCCCACACTCATGGGGGCGTTTATTGGTGATTTCACGGATATGAAGCACAAAACCCTGGCTGAAACTTCAGATACGATTATCGCGAACCCAGACCCCACTATCCGGGTCATCAACTGGCAGGCTCCCGGCGGCGGCAAAAAGGCAAAATATTTGGTATGTATCCAGTATTATGCTCCTTGGAACTGGCTTCTTGGAACCGTGGTAAACATTGATGACATTGAAATTGAAGCAAAACAGCAGTTGGATAAAATAGTGGAAACCCTTGGAGAATCCTTTGAAGAAATCCATATCGATCAGACCGGTTTTGCCTTCTTGTTTGACAAACAGTTTAATGTTCTGGCCATCTCTGACAACTCTATTTCAAGCGGGTTTAAACAAGCCGTGAACCTGGACACCGGGAACCTGGTCTTTGAAGATATGATTCATTCCAGCTCTAATAAAGACGGATTTTTATCCTATGAAACCGGATTGTTCTCTTCAGGTAAAATGATTGCTTATGTCAGTTATTTCAAGCCACTTGGATGGTATATCGGTGTAACGGTTCCCGAATCTGAAATAAAACAGCCGGCAAAGGATATTGCATCCAAGCAAACCCTTTATATCGGCCTGATCCTGTCATGCGCTATCCTGCTTACAGCCTGGTTGGTATCAAAAATATCAAAACCTTTAAATATATTGGCCGGACGGGTTAAGGCATTTTCAAAAACAGACCTGACCTCAGGCGAAGAAGACGATCCGTATATCAAGTCTCTCATGCACCACAAAGATGAAGTGGGACGGCTTGCCGACGCTTTTGTCCTTATGAAAAAACAACTCAAGGATAATATCCGGCAGCTCATAGAAACAACCGCAGAAAATGAGCGAATAGAAGGTGAACTCAATATTGCCAAGGATATCCAGCTTGGAATTCTGCCTAAAGTATTCCCTCCTTTTCCGGACAGAAGAGAAATCGATATCTATGCCTCATTGGAGCCTGCAAAGGAAGTGGGTGGAGATCTGTATGATTTCTACTTTATTGACGAAAACAAGCTTTGCTTTACCATAGGAGATGTTTCCGGTAAAGGTGTACCGGCCGCACTGATGATGGCCATTACAAAAACACTGATTAAGAACGCGGCTTCCAAACATATCGGTCCCGCTGACATTATGATAGAGGTCAACGAAGCCATTGCCGGAGACAATCCGCAATCCATGTTCGTAACTTTATTTGTCGGGATAATTGACCTTGAAACCGGAAAAATCGCATACGCAAACGGAGGCCACAATCCACCGGTATATATTTCAGGTGCTTCAGAGCCTGCCTATGTCAAGAACACTTCTGGCCCAATGGTAGGGATCATGGAAGATATTCCATATAAGGAATACTCTTTGACCCTTGCTCCGGGTGAGGCGTTGTTTATGTATACGGATGGCGTTACTGAGGCCCAAAATCCAAGCAAGGCCTTTTACTCAGATGCAAGGTTGCTTGAGAAAATAAAATCCCAGGGCACGGCTTCTTCCGAAGCGCTTATTTTAACCCTGAAATCAGATATCAATGACTTTGCCGGTACCGAACCCCAGTTTGACGATATTGCAATGCTCATGATCAAATTCAAGGAAGCAAAATGAGATTAAGGTCAAGGATACTTATAATTACCTTTTTGATTATCCTTTTTGTCCAGGGACTCAATTGCTTTCTTGAAATCGGATTTCTTGCCAATAACCTGGAAAAAAACAACCTGCGTAAATACCGTATCACCGGAACGGAGTTAAAGCGGAAACTGGACAAAAGCTTGATATTTGGAAAATCCTTGGCGAACCTTAACTTTAATCGTCTTTTAGGCAATATCATCCCTGATGATATCAAGAACCTTTATATCATAGACACACAAGGGCACGTTGTTTTCTCTCATAATCAGGCCGATTACAGTGAAACCCTTCATATGCATATCGATTTTTTCCAGGAGAAAACCCAAGACACGTTCAGGTTATTTATCCCTTTGTCTGACCGTAAAGAAATAAAAGGCAACCTGGTTATTGTTGTCTCCCAGGATGAAATCAAAGGGAAAATGCTTTATTTAATCCGCCAGTCCATTTCAAACTTCCTGATTATTGTGGCTCTTTCTCTTCCTGTTTTATATGGATTGCTAACACTTTTCATCGTCAGGCCGTACAATAGATTTATTCAAGAAAGTATCAGTCAAATGGACAATAGGGACTATGAAGGGCTTACCCGAAAAGGGATCAATCTTTTCCCTTTGCTGACTGCTGATAAGACACTTTTGAAACTCAAACAAAACCAGTGGCTCTCACCCGAAAACCGTTGCATTTATGACCATCTGGATGAGCCGGGAAATGAATCAGACCCAAAAGATTTTGAAAAAAAGCTCCACAATGAATTAACCCCCTTTATGAACACCCATTAGAAAGGCTGTTTTTAATGCAAAGCAGGCGATTGATCATTATTGTTTTACTTTTTGTTTGCCTTTCCCATTTTTTATATATGGCAGCCAATGTAAATCTGTTCAGAAAGGAATACAATGAGCAAAGCATCACCATGATGCAGGAGCTTGGAGAAGTCATTGAAAAAGAAATCGAATATGCATTAGGATTCGGCATTCCCATACGATCTTTGGGCGGAATGGATTCATTTTTAGCATCAATTCTTGATAGTACGCCCCAACTATCCTATATCCGCATCACTGCAGAACAAGACACCCTTTTCTCAGCCAAACGAACAGGAAGAACCGACAAAGAAATCAGTATTCCAATTATCAATGAGAGCACAACCGTAGCAACCATTCATTTAGGCTTGAAAAAAGACCTTGGCCGCCAAACCGCAGACATGCTGTTTGACCTGCTCACCATAACTATTGCAGGCCTGATCATTGCCTTTGAAATCATTCGCTTTTTTGCTTCCAAACTGATGGAAACCCCATTCAAGGATACACTGAAGACCGTAAACGCCATGGCGGATGAATTGAATCCGTTTTATCCAACTGACTTGCCCCAGGAGTTCCAGCCCTTTTTATCCCGGCTAAAACAACAAATCCAAATCCGGACCGGACAAATTCAACATCTTCATGCCAATCTTAACCACCTTACCATGGCATTTTTGAATAAATTTTATACCGGCAGACAATTTTTCTTAAAGGAAGTCAGAAAGCAAAGAAGAATTCTGTGGCAGCTTGTTACCCCTAAACAGGGTATTAAAAGTATATCTGATCCATCCCAGGTCAGACCTATTGTGTTTATTTTCTTTTTCAGCATCAGTCTGCAATCCAGTTTTCTTCCGATTTTCTCCCGGGAACTTTTGCACAATGACACGCTGCTATCCGGTTTGTTTTCAAATGAAATTCTCATAGGTTTGCCGATTACCTGCTATATGATTGCCGTATTTTTCTTTATGCTCTTTATGGGAAGCAGACTGTTTAAACGATGGGTAAGGCTGGAATATGCCATCGGGCTTGGAACACTTTGCGCGTCTGCGGGCCTGGTGCTCTGCGGTCTTTCCAGCAATATACTGCAGTTGATTTTCGGCAGGGTTCTTTGTGCTGCCGGATTTGCCATGATTGTCATTTACTGCAAACAATTCATCGTTGCCAATTCCACCGAGGAAAACAGGTCCTTTTATCTGGCCGGATTCACTTCAGCCTTTTCAGGGGGACTTTTTTGCAGCATCATCATAGGCAGCATCATGGTGGAGTACTTCTCATACAGGTTCGTATTTTTTTCAGCAGCAGCCATTGTGCTGCTGATTTTTGTGTTTGACTACATGATCATGGCAGATAAAACTAGCATTGGCAGTCCTGTCGACAAAGTACGGGAGCTTGGGCTGACCGCTTTTTTCAAAACAGGTATTAAGGATAAAAACCTGCTGTGTATAATGCTCCATGGCATTATCACTCGGATCATTTTTGTTGGGTATTTTTACTATTGCCTGCCGATTTTTCTCAAACCGGATTTCATGTACGGTGATATTGGGCGGATCATGATGTTTTACGGGTTACCCAGTATTCTATTTGCCGGACTTTTAAACAAACAGATAAAGAAAATAAAACAGAGCCTGACTTCTGTGGTCGTCTCAAATTTGGTTTTAGGCGGAGTATTGATCTTTTTCTCTTTCCTTACATCCGGTACACTCTGGTTCAAGGCTTTGGCCGTTATCCTGACACTGCTGTTACTGGGCATTTCAAACAGCATTACATTCCCGGCACAGTCCAGTTTGCTGCTGTCAACATCCACAGCCCAAAAGTTGGGTTCCAGAACCGCACTTTCTGTTTATAACTCTTTTGAACGTGTGGGAAGCGGCTTGGGGCCGGTTTTTTTCGGAATTTTTGCAGCCCGGTATAATATTGTCACCGCAATTGAAATCGGTGGTGGTTTGTGTATCCTGGGCAACCTGATATTTTTGCTTGTATTCAGTCCACAAGAGGATTCAAATGTATAGAAAAAACGCATTGATAAAACGAACCTTAAGTATGGTAATCGCAATTGCTGTTGCATTGCTGCCTTCTTTTAGCACCGCCCAAGAGCCGTTTAAAATTCTGACAGTCCAACACCAGACCTTCATCCCCTACCAACAATCCCTTAAAGGATTTAAGCAAGGAATTGCGGACTCAGATTTTGCCTCCAAAATAGAGTTAAGCTCTTACAATGCCAAAAGCGATATTGAGGCCATGGAACTCTTTATTGACAAAGTCAAACAAAAAGGAGAGGTTGATCTGATCTTTACCATTGGGACCCGCTCTACCAAGGTTGTAACAAATAAAATAAAGGATATTCCCATAGTTTTTACGGATCTTGGGGCAGCAGAAGCATCCGGCATTGTTACTGACTGGAAGGCTTCCGGCACCAATTATACAGGGGTGGAAACCCGCAACTACGTGAGTATAGGGATTAACTTACTCCATGAACTGATCGCATTTAACAGCATTGGAATGATCTATCTTAAAGGATCGCCAAGCCACGAAGGTACAGTAAAAAAAGTCACTGAGCTAAGCAAAAAAAACGATTTTAACTTTATCACCCACGGATTTTCCTTAAGAGATGAAAACCGGGTAAAATACCCGGAAGAAGTGATCCGGGAAAATATAAAAACATCATTGGCCCAAGTCGCACCAAAAGTAGATGTGTTTTATGTCCAGATATCCAATACCTTTCATAAACATTTTGATCTGTTTCTGGATGCTTTTGAAAAATACAGCGTACCAAGCGCCGGGGAACCGATTTATATCAAAAAAGGACTGGTCATTGGCATTGGACGGGACAAAGAAGAATTTGGCAGGCAGTGTGCGGAATATGCAGTGAAAATACTTAACGGAGCTGATCCTGGGAAACTGCCTATGGATGTAGGAAAAGAGTTTTCCTTTTCTCTGAATATCGAGGCTGCCACCCTTGTGGGATACAACCCGTCAATTGATATCCTGGGGGCTTCAGATGAAATCTATAAAAACATTGAGGTTAAAGACTGATAGAAGGGCCTGCCCAGGGATATTTTTTAATAAGCTCGGGAACCGTATCCTTTAGAATCTTCAGTGCACCTGAAAAAGTTTCTCTTTCAAGGGCTGCCAGGACCCGCGGGCTATTTGGTACCACTTTGGTCTGCCAGGTATTGCTCAATTCACGGCAGGTATATCCCAATTTTTTCATGAATGCAATCCTGGGAGCACTTTGATAAATCGGACTTAACAAGGTCTGCATTCCATGCGCCTGAGCTGACTGGACAGCATAATACCGAAGCAGTTGATTCAACCCCTGGCACCGATGGGATTTTCGTGTTGCCGCAGAGTTAAATACCAGACCGGGAAACCTTATGTCTTGTGGCAGATCAGCTTCCAGGACCTCACTGGCAAGCGCCATATTATCCACCCGAATCAATCGCAAGGTAGCCACCACCTGATTATTTTCATCCCAGATACCAAGGACTGGATGCAGATCATCAACATCACTCCAGTTTAGAAGATGGGGCTTTAACAGGCGAAAATCCCTTGACCGGCTGAATTCCGCCACCCTTAGTGCCGAAATCTCATCCTTGTCTTTACCTCCTGCCAATCTAATTTGTCTCATCTTCCTTTACCTATGCCCTTAAAAATCATATCAACAATTATCAGCAATAAATTTGGTGGCGCAACATATCATACCAGGCATTTAATTCACAAGACGTTAAAATGGACCTGCGACTGCATAGAATCTTAATCGAATAAAAAGACCAATTTTCCTATTTTTCCAGTTTCAAAAGTAATTTTCTAAGACCTTCCCGAGTGATACCCAACAATTCTGCAGCTTTTGTCTTGTTTCCGTCGGTGGTCTCCAAAGCCTTTAAAACAGCCTGGTGCTTTAAGCGTTCAAGGTTTAGAATGACTGGAGCTTGAGCTTCTCTGAAATTTAAAGTACTTCCTGATTCATCCGTTGCTGTGTGACGTGATGAATATTGTTCCTGACCTGATGTTGGATCATTTTCGGGTAATGAGTCTGAATTGGCTTCCAAAGAATGAAATTTAGGTGAAAGATCCTCTGGCTCGACCTGCTCTGAAAAGGTAAGAGCGGCTGCACGTTCCATCTCGTTGTTTAGTTCCCTTACATTTCCTGGCCACTCATAAGCAAGCAGACATTTTCTGGCCCCCGCAGACAAAGAAAGAGGCGCACGTCCAAGGTCGGTACAATTTTTTGCTAACAGCTTTTCTGCAAGTATAAGAATATCTTCTCCCCTGTCCTTTAAAGGCGGCAGGGTCATTTCCACCACATTTAGCCTGTAATAGAGATCCTCACGAAATTTTCCCTCTTCGACTGCTTTTTTAAGCCTGGCATTTGTGGCAGATATGACTTTTACATCTATCTTTATAGGTTTGGCCCCACCCACAGGCATCACTTCCTGCTCTTCGAGTACCCTCAACAATTTTGCCTGATTGGTCAGGTTCATATCCCCAATCTCATCTAAAAACACCGTGCCGGTATGGGCCTGCTCAAAAATACCTTTGCGCTGGGTAACCCCTGTGGCTACGCCTTTATTGATACCGAACATTTCACTTTCAAACAATGCATCAGGAATGGCAGTGCAATTGATCGCGATAAATGGTTTATCAGCCCTGGGAGAATTAAAATGAATCATTTTTGCAAAGACTTCCTTCCCCGTACCGCTGGCCCCTAGAATAAGAGTGTTTATCGGACGCATAGCAATGTTCAAAGCCAACTGCTTGACTTTGAGCATCTGGGGACACTGCCCTACAAACCTGGCCGGCTGATATTTCTCCCTTAAAGACTCCTTGAGCGACCGGTTCTGTTGTCCAAGCCTTTTCCTTGCAGCTTCGAGGGCCTTATTTTTCTCTTTTAAGGTAGTAATCAACTCTTCCTGGCGCAAATCACGGGTCTCCAACTTCACCAGCATCAAGCCGAAAGATTCAGCTAAACTTGCAATATTCTCAGATGAACGCCCCTGGTCGGTCAATGCAAACAAGGTGTTAATATCTTTTTCCGTACGTTTTGCAGAAGAGGCTTCTTTATTGCCGGATTGTACTTCAAACGCAATGGAGTGGCAGAGCCTGGCCATGAGATCCAAAAGTTCTATATCTGATTTACTTTTATCCATGGTGCAGCCATCCTCCTTGGTGTTTAAATGGTGATCCTCGTTGTTACATTCAAAGCCCGGATCTGTCAAGTGGTACAAAGAGGAGGAAGCGCTTGCGTATGCCTATTCGGC
>JAKSAU010000257.1 GCA_022361535.1 Desulfobacterales bacterium | reverse complement strand
TCAGGGATCCTCGTGAAAAGCGCCCAATCATGGACATAGTGTGGGTCTTTGATTCCTTGAAAAAATACTGAAAGTAGACGATTTAGATAGAATTAAAAAATTGGTTTGATTTTCGCTTTTTTAGTCACGGATGCCGTAGATTTTAAGCAATGTCCTGTTAACACTTCTACTGGTTACGATCACCGTTTTAATCACTTTATTGTTTTTAGGCACAAATATTTCAAGTGAAGGATTCTTGATTTTTATAAGGGTGGCATTCGCCTCAATAACCTCTTCTGTCCCATCTGTATACTCAAGAACAATTTTAATCAATTCCATATCAGAACCGGCTTCGTTAACAAATTTTATTCTGTCATATGGAATTGATCCAGATGCAATGTTAAAGATTGAAGGTTCGAATTTTTTTATTTTTTTCTTACCAAACAACTCCCAGTCTGAGGCGAAAAGAAAAGAATTTGAAAAAAGCATAAAAAAACAAATCACCAGTATCATTTTAAAAGCGGTAGACCATGTAAATGCTTTCATTTTATATCCCCTATTAAATTATGACTATATAAAAAAACGATAGTTCGAATATGATAATCATAATTATAGTATAATTTCTACCCGACTGTAATTAAGAAACAGAAAGGATTAGCAGATTCATTGTTAGGATTCAAAAATTGATGAAAATTAGCTCTACCTAATTGATAAGCCGTTAACAAAATGCTAAAGACGGACCCGGTTAAACTCGCTGCTCGGCTCCAAGTTAACTATTCTATATATTCATACAATTAAAATATTCCTGGGCCTTGATTTCAAACCAAAATCTTAATTATGAGATAAATCCTAATTGGGGGTAAACGTGAGTGTAAACGCTTTTTTTTCGGTGGGTTTGGCGTTGTTGTATGGAACTATTGCTGTTTTTCCAGAAGCCCTGTGGATAGAATCGTGTGAATTGTTTCGATAATGTCTTCGATATCATCAAATTCCGGATTTTCTATATATGTTGAGCATAAGGTATCCACAATGCCGAGTATAGAAAGTGCGGCAAGCTTGGGAGAAAGAGATTTCAGATACCCTTTGCTTTGTCCTGTCTCAAGGATATCACTGATAAAATTGATAAATTGCTGTCTGACATTCTGGATTTCCAGCCGTGTTTCGTCATCAATTCCTGAACTCATTTCATTGGCATATATGCGGGTGACTTCACTGTGGGAAATATAAAGTTTAGTCATACCGGCCACAAGGCTTTTAAAGTGATCCGGAAAAGGCAGGTCCGAGGACAGTCCCGCTTCAATTTCAGCCATGATCCGGGTCAGTCCCTGAACCACAGTTGCAGCAAAAAGTTTTGATTTGCTGGAGTAATTATAGTAGAGCGTGCCCTTTGCCACTCCTGCTCTTTCAGCAATTTCATCCATTTTTGCCTGGTGAAATCCTTTTTGGGCAAAGATCCGGGCTGCTGCGTTTATTATTTTTTCCTGTTTAGCTGTATTCTCTGACATGACACGGGTATAGGCGAAGCAGGCAAACCTGTCAACTATAAACTGACTGGTCAGCCTAAACCAGAAGGTTCATGTCATTTTGCTGGCTTTTTAATCTTAGCTTCACCTCATTTGGTTTTTCCACAGCTTTCGATGAATAGAGTTTATTCCATATACTCTATGACTTGTGCATAAAACACTTTTGACGATACCCGGTTGAAAGATGTTTAAACGAAAAGGGCAGAGTAAACAAAGAAACCCCGGTAACAAAGAATCTGTCACCGGGGTTTCAAAGTCAGAACTATGAATGGGTTAAACTTTTTTAGTTGCTTTGTTTTCCCAATCCTGGATCTTGGTTGTATCGTATATTTCTTCCCAGCCGGTTATCATGCCTGCAATATGGCTGAACAGGGAATGACCTGTGGTGGTCATATACAGGTGGATAATAAGAAAATTCACCAGCAAAAATGCCACCAGGGTATGGGCTACGGCCAGGATGGACAGATCAATCCCGCCGGGAATCACATTATAAAGGTAATAGAGTAACCCTGTCACCATCTGAACCGGAAGGAGCATGGCTGATATTCCTAAATACGCAATCCTTTGCAGGGGATTGTGTTTTGCCCCTTTTGATTTTTGTACCGGATGTTCCTGCCCTTTAAATATCCCAAATGCATAATAAAGAACCACATCAAGCAGCTTCTTGGTGGTAGGGATATATTGTTTCCATTCTCCTGTGGTAAACAGCCAGAAAGCAAAGAAGGCAAAGAGAATCAGCCAGGACAATCCCACAAAATTGTGGACGGTCACGGCAGTCTTAAACCCCATCAAGGTGTAAGTGCCATGAACTTCAAATCCTGTTATCAGCAGGATGATGATCATCAGGGCCTGCAGCCAGTGCCACAGGCGCTCAAACCGGGTATACAAGTAAACCTTTATCAGTTTTTTTTGTGTCATCTTTTAATCCTCCCTTCCGTTCCGGGTAAAAAAGCGGCCCAGTCCGTGGAGCGCCACCCCGCCGAATGCAGCAAGGACGGCAATCAAGCCGATGCTGTCGATAAAGTTGTTTTTATCCCGTCCGGGCAGGTAGATACCTGTGATGTTGGCAAGCCGGGAGTTCTCGCGGATATGACATTCCGTGCAGTTCACGGCATTTTCTGCCGGTGCAACCATATGTGTGATGGGGAAGGCATAGGTCGTTTCCACATAATCAAATTCGCCAGAATAGGGGACATCAAGGGTTTTATTTCCTCTTGTGATGGCATCATTCATATCAAATGTGGTCCAAAACCCTTTGGGCCCTGATAAGATCGGGGCAACAAGACGCTTGTTGATCTTGTCATAAGGTTGTTTACCCTTGTGTATTTTAAAGGGGTGAATTCTGGCGTTGGGATCGGACTGCTCCCCTTCAGGATGGCTGACTTCCACAATCTGTGCCGGATCAATTTCATCTTTAATCCCGATATTGGAAAAGGATCCGTTGTACCAGAAATATTCAGGCTGGACATTCTTTTCCCACTTAAATTCCCCTTTAATGGATTTATACGTGGGTTTGCCGAATTCGCCTTTCACAGCATAAGGTTTGCCGTCTTTCAGATCCCCTGCCTTAGTCCAGTCCCACCACATTTTAGTGGGATTAACACGGGCATATTCAGGGATATG
>JAKSAU010000915.1 GCA_022361535.1 Desulfobacterales bacterium | reverse complement strand
CCGGACTGAGCAGCTTTTCCGGACAAACCTGTTTTAAATCCATGCCTCTCCTTTTGCCGGTCAATGGTAGAATCGATTCAATATGCGTATCTACAGACCAAAACAAAGCACAGATTTAATGATTAATCAAATTTTAATCCATAATCCTACCGTTCCAAGTATCTGTAACGCAATGAGACAGAAAGAGAAGGGCATATTTCAAATTAAAATTATGTGGTGGTTAGGGTAGAGCTTTTCTGATCCGGGCTACGTCAAGGTGGTCTATTTCCCTGTGACGATTGGGAGGCCATCCTTTTAGATAGGTAAGAAAAATCTGGAGCGTATCTCCGTGGGAAACCAGAAGAATATGCTGTCCCGAATGCTCTTTTTCTATCTTCTGCACGCAGGAAACAATTCTTTCTAAAACCGAATAGACAGGTTCAGCTCCGAATCCGGTGGCGTCAGGCGTCTTAGCATCAGTTGCCCAGACTTTTTCATAAAGGGCGTCTGACCCTAATTCAAGGTCGCCAAAAAATCTTTCCCGCAGCAATGGCGTATGAACGATAGGGTATTTGATGCGCAGTGCTTTACCTGCAACTTCCGCGGTTTGTTTTGTCCGTAAAAAGTCTGAGGCAAAGATCCGGGTCTTGTCATCTAACTCGGGGAAATCCTCAATGGCAAGGGCAACCTGCGCTTTGCCTTTGTCTGATAGGCCAAAACCTGTCAGTCCATTCTCAGGACTGCTGACAATAGTTTTTTCCACATTGGCCTTACTCTGGCCGTGGCGCATAACATAATAGGTGTTTTTAACCCGGGTTAAATCTATCATTTCTCTTTTTCAATCAACCCTTTGACAAACCAGCGCTGCATGAAAAGTACGACCAGGACAGGGGGAAGCATCACTAAAAGTGCTCCTCCCAGAGCGATATTCCATTCGGGCAGATCATCTGCCTGGGGAATCAGGTTCTGCAGACCGATGACAGCTGTTGTCATTTTGGGATTTGTTGTGACAAGCAGGGGCCACAAGTACTGGTTGTATCCATATACAAATTCAATAACCACCAAAGCGGCAATATTGGTTTTGGACAAAGGAAAAAGGATTTTTCGAAAAAATGTCATGGGGGAAGCCCCGTCAATTTTGGCTGCCTCACACAATTCTTCGGGGATCGTTAAAAAAAATTGCCGGAACAAAAAGGTGCAGGTTGCAGATGCAACAAGGGGCAGAATCAGGCCGGTGTAAGAATCCAGAAGACTCCAGTTCAAGGAGACACTGATGTCGTGGCCGGCAAACCATGCCGCCACCCTGTCTAAGTGAAGCAGGTCCCAGATTGCCTGGATTGGGGACAATACATTGGCAGCCATTTCGTAAGTGGGCAGGATTCTTACTTCCACCGGTAGCATCAAAGTACAGAATACAGATGCAAACGCCACTTTTCTGAATTTATAATCAAAATAGACAATGGAAAATGCACCGATCATGGAAACGCATATTTTTCCAAAGGTAATCCCGGATGCCATGATAAATGAATTGGTGATCTGGGTGCCAAGGTCGCCACGTGTCCAGGCTTCCTTGATATTGACCATAAACTGGTCCCCTGGAATAAGGGGCATGGGAACCCGGGATACTTCGTCCAAAGGCAGGGTTGCTGCTATAAGACTGTAAATGATTGGGAATCCAACGATAAGGATGCCAAGCATTAAAAATGCATAGGTAAAGAAATCTAATATTGGGGTTTTTTCGACCATAATTTTTATCCGCTGTATTGTACTTTCTTTTCAACAAATTTGAACTGTAAAAAGGTAATGATGATAATCAGGGACATAAGCACCACTGACTGGGCTGATGAGGAGCCTAAATTCAGTCCGACAAAACCGTCCTGGTAAACTTTGTACACTAGGATATTGGTGGAACCCCCCGGACCGCCCTGTGTGACGGTGTGGATGATACCAAAGGTTTCAAAAAATGAATAAATGATGTTCATGACCGTTAAAAAGAAAAATGTCGGAGACAACAGGGGCAGGGTAATTGTCCAAAAGCGTCTGAAAGGCCCTGCACCGTCTATGGCAGCAGCTTCAATCAATGACTTTGGAATCGCCTGCATACCGGCAATGAAAAATACAAAATTATAGGAAACCTCTTTCCATGCACTTGCCATGACAATCATGATCATGGCGTCAGTACCATAGAGTACGGGGTTCCAATCCAGTCCCAACCATTTTTTGATGCCGATGGCAACAATGCCGTAGGAAGGGTGGAGCAAAAAGAGCCACATGATCCCGGAAATCGCAGGAGCCACCGCATAAGGCCATATTAGCATTGTCCGTACAAGGGCTTTGGCTTTAAGCGCCCTGTTGGCCATGGAGGCGATAAACAACCCTAAAGAAATTGAAACCGCCGCTGTTGCCAAAGAAAAGACAAATGTGATGAGTATGGACTTCAGGTAAAGGGGATCTGTAAACAGTTCAATGTAGTTGTAAAACCAGACAAAAGTGGATTTCCTGCCAAAAGGGTCGCTTAACAGAAAAGACTGGAATATACCCTGGGCCGCCGGCCAGTAAAAAAACGTCAGGGTCACCAGGATCTGTGGAAAAATGAGCAGATAAGGCAGATACCGTGATTTAAAAAAGGATCGTTTTATCATGATGTGAATGCGCAAGCCGGATGTGCCCTGAGAAAATCAGGAAACATCCGGCTTTATTGGGTTCAATAATTACTTGTAGGTTTTCTCAAAAGTTCTCAGCTGGGCATTACTTCTTGCAGCTGCATCATCAAGGGCTTCTTGCGGAGATTTTTTTCCGTTCCAGACCTGCTCGAGCTCTTCATTGATAATGTTCCTGATCTGAACGAAATATCCGAGTCTAAGTCCCCTGGAAATTTTTGTGGGTATTGCCCGGTTCAACTGATTGATTCCCACTTCCTGAAGCGGATCAGTATCGTAGTAGCCTTTTGCTTTAAGTGAATCATAGGCATCAATAGTGATGGGAAAATATCCGGTTTCTTTGTGCCAGTATTCCTGCATGTCATTGGATGCAAGAAATTTCAAAAAGGCTGCAACACCTTTGTATTCTTCTTTGGAATGGCCGTTGAGCACCCACAAGGATGCGCCGCCGATGATGGAGTTCTGAGGTGTTGTACCGGCTTCAATGGGAAGGGGAGCGGCATCCCATTTAAAGTCTTTGACCGCTTTTTTCAGTTTGGCAATACCGGAGATAGAATCAATGTAAATGGCTGCATTCTGTGCAATAAACTCTGATTTGGGACCCTGGTATTTCTGGCCGCCATACATGAAGCGTTTGTCATCTGCCCAGGATTTAAGACGGGAAATGTGTTTGACTACCAGGGGGTTGTTTATGGCCAGTTCAGTGTCCAGGCCTTCATATCCGTTTGCTTTGGTGGCAAAGGCCACATTGTGGATGGCAGAATAGTTTTCAATCTGGGTCCAGGACTGCCAGGCTGTTACCATACCGGCAGGGGCAATACCTGCATCAACCAGTTTTTTAGTGATCTCACCCAGTTTGTCCCAGGTAATGGGCTCTGATTTGGACAAAGGAGCAATCCCTGCTTTTTCAAACAAGTCGACATTGTAATACATAATGGGGGTTGATGAGTTAAACGGCATGGACATCAGGTTGCCGTCAGCATTCATGTAGTAGGACAAAACGGCTTGCAGGTAACGGCTCCAGTCCACGTCAATGCCGGCATCTTTCATTAGTTCAAATACCGGATAGACAGCGCCTGAAAGCATCATGGTCTGAGTTCCTACTTCAAAGACCTGCAGGATATGGGGCTGTTTTTTTGCCCTGAAAGCGGCTACACCTGCATTCATGGTTTCATCATAGTTGCCTTTAAAAGTGCCCACGACCTTGTAATCAGACTGTGACGCATTGAATTCTTCAATCATTTTTGCAACAACTTCGCCTCTAGCACTTCGCATGGCATGCCACCAGTTAATGGTGACAGGTTTTGCAAAAGCAGATGCCGGGAATGACAGGCAAACGGCAATCATGACAAGTAAGCACATTTTAGAAAATTTCATGTTAAACTCCTTTTTACCTGGGATACTTGGTTTTTGTATTTGAATGCAAAAAACAGAACAACTATACAATTTAATCTTGCTTTATTTGTATATCATTTTTATGTCAAGATTAATTTATTTATTGAAAAAATGAATTGATTCTTGTTCTTTTTTATTGTTTTATGGCCAGAAAATCGGATTTTTATCAAAGAAATATAGGGGCAGCAAAGTTAAATGGCAGAGTTGAGTTTTGAAAAGGTTGTAAAACGGTACGGGAAAACCGAAGTCGTTCATGGGCTTGACCTGGAAATTAGAGATAAAGAATTCCTTGTACTTGTAGGCCCTTCAGGATGTGGTAAGTCAACCCTTTTACGTATGGTGGCAGGCTTAGAGGAGATTTCCGAAGGAACCATTTCCATTGATGGAAAAGTGGTCAATGATATTGCTCCAAAAGACAGGGGCTTGGCCATGGTCTTTCAAAATTATGCCCTTTATCCGCACATGAATGTGTTCAAGAATATGTCTTTTGGGCTCCAGCTAAGTAAAACCCCCAAAGCCGAAATTGAACACAGGGTTAATGAGGTAGCAGCGATTCTTGGCCTTGAGGATCTGCTTCAAAGAAAACCCCATGAGCTTTCCGGCGGACAGCGCCAAAGAGTGGCCATGGGACGAGCCATGGTTAGAAAACCCTCTATCTTTTTATTTGATGAACCCTTGTCGAACCTGGACGCCAAATTGAGAATCCAGATGCGGGCAGAGATCAAATTGCTCCACCAGCGGGTTGATTCAACTGTGATTTATGTTACCCACGACCAGGTGGAGGCCATGACGCTTGCTGATCGGATCGTAGTGCTCAGGGATGGGTTTATTGAACAGGTGGGTACCCCACTTGAGCTGTTTTCAAACCCAGTAAATACTTTTGTAGCAGGGTTTATCGGCACTCCCCCCATGAATCTTGTAGAGTGCGGTCTTGTTCTTGAAAACGATCGTTTTTTCGCCGTGTTTGATACAGGGCTCAAAATTCCGGTGCCCCATAAAGAGGGTGCCAAGTTGACTGACGGGGAAAAGGTGGTTCTTGGATTGAGGGCTGAAGAGATAACGCCGGGCACAGTAGAACTGCCCAATGACTGGTACTTTGAAGGGCAGGTGGCAGTGTCCGAGCCTTTAGGCAGCGAAACTTATCTTCATGTGGATATCCAGGGGGTAAGGCTGATGTCAAAAAGTGAAGGTAAGCAGGTTTTTTCCCCGGGACAGAGCGTGACGCTTGGTATGAATCTTAAACAAATGCATCTTTTTGATGCTGAAAGTACAAAGGTGATCTATTAAGCCTTCTTGTCTCAGGCCAGCTTAATCGGGAATAAGATTGGTAGGAATACAAAAAACCCCACAGGATTTATTTCCTGTGGGGTTTTATAGCATCAGGTACCGTAATTTATCCGACGCAGATAGAAATGTTTAGAATTCAATTTGCCATTTGGCACCGCCGTAGGTGATTTCATCCTGACCGGTTTCATAGTAGTCAATGACACCTATCTCAGGAACGATCTGAACGCCTTCTGCTAAGGTGATGGGCATATTCAGGTAATAGGTCTGTACTTTATCGTCGTCGCTTCCGTAAAGAGCGGCATCTCCATAATCCAGGTCAACATATCCGTATCCTGCTTCAAAGGAGAAGGTGTCGTTGAGGACCATCTGAACAACCAGGGCTGCACCCCAGGCATCTACATCTTCAATTTGGCCGCCTTCATAAATAGCATAGCCGTCTTCAAAGTCACCCCGGGTATCCTGGGGAGCAATGTTACCCACGTTCTGCCCAAACCAGGCCTGGACAGCCATGCGGAAGCGGTTTACAGTAGCGTCCACAGAAACCAGGGCGACATAAGAAGTAACGCTTTCATCGTCATAATCAAAGCTTGCATACGCACCGGCTATTCCGGCATTCAGGGTATCTCCACTAAAAGTATATTTGGCATGGATGGCTGGGATTTTAACCTCTGTCAGGCTGTCGTCAAGACCTCCGGCAGTGTCTACCTGGATATCCGGTTCAACAGCAGCAATTTCAAAATCACCGAATGCCAGACGAATAACAGCGCGCTCACCCGGATTGAACTCACCAAGGCCTTCCAAAGCCCGATCTCCATCATATGCCTGTTCGGAAATACCCAGGAAAGCAGGAACTTCCGCCTGGCCCACCAGGAGGCTGCCCGATCCGAAATTCCATTCGCCATAAAGGTGAGTAAGGGAGACATTTCCATCCTCTGTGGTGTATTCAAAAGCACCCATCAAAGAATCAGATACACTGACTTCAGCCCCGATATCCGCTGCGTTCAGATCCAATGAAAACTGGGTGGTGTCGTTTAGGTCGGAATCACTCCAGAAGGTGTTAACACTGGCTGCTCCGTAGAACTGCCAGTCTGCGGCAAATGCCCCGTTGGTAAACCCAAAGCAAAGCACTGAAATAATAGCTGCAATTGGGGCTGCAAACTTTTTGAAATTCATTTTTTCTCCTTTTTAGAAAAAAATTAATATTAAATCATACTGTTGAGCCGGATATATTCCGGGAACTATTCACGTCTTTTTAGGCAGTAGATTAAGCAAATTATTCAAAATTATGAATTCTGTCCTAAAAAGTTTTGGAGTAACTAACATTAAATAAAAGATCAAATCAAGTGTTTTTTTGATGGATAGTTTTTGTATGGATTATTTTGTTTTGCATGACACAATATGTTGTGGTTTTGCTGTAAATGAATACAAAGTACTAAAAATTTTTTGCAGTATCAGGAAAAAAGAAGAGAAAAGGCCTGGTAAACATTTTACCAGGCCTTTGATGTGTTTTTAAATATGTCTGTGTTGGTAATAATCCGCATCAATGAGGGGATAAGGATGTTAACTTGTATGGTTGTCTTTTTCTTAAACTGGTGTTGTTCCTTTATACAAAGATACGCCCGGCGGGATCTTATCCAGGGAAAATCCTTTGGGTTTGG
>JAKSAU010000790.1 GCA_022361535.1 Desulfobacterales bacterium | reverse complement strand
TGCTTTATTTTTATCTCCTGTTTCAAAAGGATTAAAATTGGGATTGATAGGAATTTCAGGTTGCTTGATATCCGTATTGTGAGTTAAAACGGGAATATCCACTACACCTTGGGTTTCAAAATCGAGCGTGGGGCCAATGTTAGCTTTACCAATGGCTTCGCGAACAGCGGCGTGTATAATCTGGTAGATGGCTCGTTCGTCTTCAAACTTAATCTCCGTTTTGGTAGGGTGAATATTTATATCAATCGATGATGGATCGGCTTCGAAATACAAAAAGTACGCCGGGTAACTTTCCGGTGGCAGCAATCCTTCATAAGCTTTTATAATGGCACGATGAAAATACGGGTGCCGCATGTACCTGTTGTTGATAAAGAAAAACTGTTCGCCGGTAGTTTTACGCGCGTATTCGGGTTTTCCAATATACCCCGAAACAGAGATTATGCTGGTGGTGGTTTCAATACGGTTCAGGTTTTGGTTCATGCTTTTGCCAAAAAGCTGAATGAGGCGTTGTTTTATATTTCCTTTAGTTAAATGAAACACCAAGTTATCGTTGTGATACAATTCCATTTCCACCTCGGGGTGAGCCATAGCCACTCGTTGAAACTCATTAACGATATGCTTAAATTCCGTGGTATTCGATTTTAAAAATTTCCTCCGGGCCGGCACATTAAAAAACAGGTTGCGAACAGCAAAATTGGTTCCAACTGGGCACGATACAGGTTCCTGCGAGTCTACATGAGAGGCGGCCATTTTCAACTGTGTACCAGTTTCCATTTCAGGTTGCCGGGTTTTTAAATCTACCTGCGCAATGGAAACAATGGAAGCCAATGCTTCGCCACGAAAGCCTTTGGTGCGTATTTGGAATAAATCTTCCGATGTTTTTATCTTCGATGTAGCATGACGTTCAAATGCCATACGAGCATCGGTTTCCGACATGCCTATGCCATTATCAATAACCTGCACGAGTGTTTTGCCGGCATCTTTAATAATTATTTTAACGTGATCGGCACCTGCATCGATGGAGTTTTCTAATAATTCTTTAATAATTGAAGCGGGGCGTTGAATTACTTCTCCCGCGGCTATTTGGTTTGCTACCGAATCGGGGAGTAACTCAATAATATCTGCCATATAAAATCTAAGTGTTTATCGGTAAAGTAAATAATAAGCTAAAGCTACCAAGGCAACAATAATTAATACCAATCGAAGGGTAACTTTACGCTGTTGGGATCTTCTTCGTTCAATTCTATCAGTGAGCATTCCTTTTGTCAATGTGCGGCGTGGTACATCTGAATTAGTTGCATTCACTTCAGCTTCAATTCGTTCTACTCTTTGCTGTAATGCTTCTTTTTGGGCATTGTAATAACGTGGAGAGAAATCAAATTGGCGGGGTTTATTTGTTTTGAAAAAACTAAGTAATGCCATAATACAAAAATTTAAGTGTTCAAAGTTACAGTATATCTATAAGAGTTCCTAACCTATAATTTTTCACTAAACTTTAGAACAAATAAATAAAATCATATAGATTTTAAAACGCAAAGCCAACTGAGATGTTTAATTGTTTCCCTACAAAAGGGGAGGCATCCAAAAAACTATAACTACTCTTTATGAAAAATAGGTGTTTATTGGGAAATGTATAGTTTATTCCCATCGTTATAAATGGAGATGCATATACATCTACATCATTTCCACCAGAGTATTCTGATTGCTTTACATTATCAAGTAAAAGTTCCTTTTTTGTTATTAGGCATGTTTCAAAACCAGCTCCAACTGCCGGATATAAATCATTTTTGAACAACTTATATCCTATGGATACTGGCAAGGCAATACTTCTAATTTTGATTTCGTCAGATTTTTTAATTTTAAAACTTTGAAAGAATTCTCTCTCATAACTAAAGGTTTGAAAGCTGCCAGAATACTGTTGATAATAAAATTCAGCATTTACCAATAATCTTTCAAATAAAGGATCTGTTACATAAATGGATATTCCAGGAGATAGAAATTGGAATTTGCCATTGCCATATTCCCAATTATTTTGAACAAAATAAGAATATTGCG
>JAKSAU010000953.1 GCA_022361535.1 Desulfobacterales bacterium | reverse complement strand
GCCAGCTGATGCGTTGGAGAGATTCATCATTAAAAACACGATGAAGAAAGCTATGAATCGTTGAAGATGCCGTTCCATGGTTTACTCCTTTCCAATGGGTTTATCTCTTCATTTCAGGAAAGGCCATGAGGGGGCATTTTAGTAACGAAGTTATTAGGATGTATATCATTTCTATGAGAAAACGTCCAATATGATAGACCCTACTACTTAAGTGGGGTTTGTGCTCGGCCTTGCTTTTCTTCTTTAAGTGATTAATCAGTAATAGTTTATAGCCTGTGAAGTAAATGTGGTTTGACAACTGGTATGATGAGATGTATAAGTGCATACGCAAAATGTCAGACGTTAGAGGTATAACTATTTTGTTCTTTTTTATTTCTGGTAGGAGATAGTACTAACTCATCCGGCATGAGTTGTAAGTGCATCTTTTGAACGTAGACATCTTTGGGTATCGATTCGTGTTCCCGTAATGGGAATGTTCTAAAACTTGCGTTGTTATCTGAAGGAAGGAGGTACATCATGTACCAGCTCTCACGAACACTGTTGTTGTGTTTGGTTGTCTTGTTTCCCACCAGCATGACGCACGCCCAAGAAGAGGAGATCATCCCCCGCATTCAGAGTTTCGGTCCAGATGGTATCGTTTCCTTAGAAATGGAGCATTTCAATCTGAATACTCCCCAGGGATCGCATGAGTGGATTTATTATAACGAAGAGAATTCGGGGGGAATTGGCGGCGGTTATAGCGGTGATGGGTTTATGCGCTGCGAACCGGATCCGGGTAACATCAATGCCGGGTACGAGACATCCAGTCCCGTGATGGATTACGATATCTTCTTCGTGCGCACCGGTCTGCATTATGTGTGGGTGCGTTACTGGGCCACGGGCACGGGAGACAATTCATGTCACGTGAGTTTGGATAATGTCATGACCGGTGGCTGGCGTATGCATACGGGAGACGGTCGTAACTCGTGGCAATGGGCCAACGGTACTTGGGATGGTAACCGAGCGACGGTATTGGTTGAGAGTGTCGGTTACCACTACCTGAATGTATGGATGCGCGAGGGAGGGCTTCGGATCGATAAGATTATCCTCACGCCGAATCCCGAGTACAAACCGGAAGGTAT
>JAKSAU010001126.1 GCA_022361535.1 Desulfobacterales bacterium | reverse complement strand
CCTTTCTGTTATCCCGTCACCAGGGTCCGGAATCAATAAAACGATTCCGGACCTACCACCTTTACAGACTGCAACTAAGGATTTTTACTTCTAAAGTTCAGTTTAAGTAACATCTGATTTGAACAAATAAGGAGCTTGGGCTGACCTGGGTATTTTTTATACACCCGGGAAAAATATCCGGGTACAAAGTAAACAGTCCTGAATTTCACCAAAAATCTATCGGACCGAGCACTCACAAAATATACCCTTTAATTTCAGACAATTACAATCTTTCTCAATCAGTGGCACATCCTTTGCTCTATACGTATTCACAGCGATCGAGCGAATTTGATCACATTGATCACAACTTAATTTTTAAACAAAGGAGAACTCTTATGAAAAAAACTTTAATCACACTGACAGCTTTAATGACCATTGCATTTTTTACTGCCAATGCCTTTGCCTGGGGACATGGAAACGGCAAACGGGGTGGATGCAGAGGGCAGAACAATCCAATGTATGATAACCTGACCGATGACCAGAAAACCCAGCTAAAGGAACTGCGCCAACAATTTGTTGATGAAACTTATGAAACCAGATCCGCCATCTTTGCCAAACATCAGGAAATGCGCATGCTCATGGAAACCTCTAACCCTGATAAAAGCAAACTTAAAGCCATGGTAAATGATATGGCTGAAATGAAGAAAGTTATGGCCCTTAAGGGCATTGATTTTGCCCTGAAAGCCAAAGAGATTGCTCCTGAACTCAGATTCCCCATGGGATTCGGTCAAAAAGGCGGTTTTGGTAAAGGTGGTTTCGGCGGAGAATGCTTTGGTCCCTTTGCCAAAGGTAAGAACAAGAACAGTGATTGTCCCAGGGGCAATGCCAGCTAAACCCTAACCCACACTTTTTCATCCTCCCTCCACATGCCCCCGGGGTTTCCCGGGGGTTTTTTTATTTAAGATCATGGCATTCATTGCATTCGGGCTAATCAATAAAATACATTATCGTGTATAGATTTTTTGAATTCATTGTTGATCATCGTTTTTGAATTCTGGATAACGGTCAAAAAATCCTTCCAACCTTTCTATTTTACCTCCGCAACTGTGACATTTTGGTTTTGTGGAAATATCAACGACTGATAATCTTCCACAATTGATGCATTTACATTGAATTACTTCACTATCACTTCTTACCACTTTGACGATAGAGTAAATACTATATAGAAATAAGATAGGACCCAGTATCCATTTCCCTTTTGTCAAATCAACATCAAAGCTTGGTTGGTAAACCATTAAACCTAATTGAGGATTCGGAAGCACAATAATTGTGATTGATAACACTAAGAAAGAAAAAGCTAAGAGAAGCGGAACAAACTTTTTTTTCTTCCAAAGCTTTTTAATTATAGTGAATATCGATTTGTTTTTTGTTCTCATATTAAAAATCCATTAGTTACTAAATAGAACTACCCATAAACAAATTCTATGTCGCAACCCTTTCTTTATAAAAGAATAAAGACACACCATTCTATAAAATTTACAGGCAAACATATATCTTTGCAGATAAATACATAGTATATTTTTCTATGTTTCTACGAGTCTCTTCGCTTGAACACCAAAAAGAATAGTATTTCTCTTAAATTGGATCAATGCCTGGTTGAATTGTTTTGATAAAGAATCATATCCTTTTTTTTTCGCAAAACCTATAAAATAACGGTTTAAGAATTCACCAGGCAAATCTGTGTATGTAACGCGCTGGGAAAGCCCCATATTCTTAATGGCATAGAGTCCGACGATTCTATTTTCCACTATGATATCAATTCTGTTT
>JAKSAU010000880.1 GCA_022361535.1 Desulfobacterales bacterium | reverse complement strand
TTAGGGCCATAAGTTCAGAACATGGCCATATACCAGATGTTGTGGTTGGGAATCAGAAGCAAAAGTGACGGATCATAGCATGCTTGCTCTCTTTTTGTAGAGGTCAAATCTGACTTACTTTCATCTAAAAATCAACCAGTTGTTGTATAGAGATATGAAGGAGTCTCAAGAGCGTATCTCTCGCCATTGGATTTGATATTTAGAAAGATATTTTCTCAGTCGGTCCGAATCATTTGAACGTGCCTTTCTTTTTCTTGATTCGGCAAAAAGAGTTCTACCTGCTTGTGCAATATTTTTGGAAGTGCGACAGATTCTAATAACATCTGCAAGCTGTACTTTTTCAAATCGATCAAGGGCTGCAGTCCGTTCGTCACCTATCAGTTCCACTAATATTCTATCATCTCTTTGCTTTTGAAAGGAACCCCATCTAACGGATAGTCTATGCATCTCATCTTTGACGACCTTATCTGTGATCCGGCCTCCGGGAGCTAACGTTGCCATTCTAGTTATGGCCCCGTTAAGATCTCGAAAGTTTGCAGGCCAAAGTGCCTCAGGGGAAGTTGCAAATTTTAAAAAGCGACTCCGGGCTTCTTTATTAAATGTGATGTGCCGTTTTGTTCTTTCGGCAAAACGATCTAGTTCATAGTTCAAATTCGGCTCAATATCTTCAGGTCGCTTATTCAGTCCCGGCATTTCAAATGTCCATAGGTTTATTCTGGAAAGAAGGTCCTCCCTGAATCTTTTTTCCATGACTTCTTTAAATAGATCCCGGTTAGTCCCACAGATCAACTGAAAATCACTATGAGCCTCAATATCGGAACCCACCGGAAGAAATTGTTTTTCCTCAACAGCTCGGAGCAGCATGGACTGTTCATCCAGTCCAAGCTCACCAACTTCATCTAAAAATAGCATTCCCTGATCTGCTGTTTTCAATAGACCGTCCCTATCACTGGTCGCCCCAGTAAACGAGCCTTTTTTGTGCCCAAAAAGAGCTGACATGGCTCCATCACCTCTCAGAGTCGCACAATTGACTTCCACAAAACGTCCTTTTAACTGGCGTCTGGATTTTTTCAATTCATATACCCTTCTGGCCAGACGAGATTTACCTGCGCCGGTCGGGCCCGTTATCAAAACAGGATCAACAGAGTGGATGGAGACACGTTCGATTTGTTCAATTAGGTTGTTAAAAAACGGATTCCGTGTTTCTATGCCTGATTTCAAAAAGGATATATCATCTTTCATCTCCTGCTCGAATCGCATTGCAATCTGATCATACCGTGATAAATCTAAGTCAATAATTCTATATTCGCCACTTAAATCCTGATTCCTTTTTCTAGGAGGAGGGCTTGTCTGCAATAATCGACCTGGCAGATAGTTTGATTCAATGAGAAGATAAAGACATATCTGAGCAACATGGGTGCCTGTAGTGATATGAATCAGGTAGTCTTCATTTTCAGTATCAAAGTGATATCCCTTGGCAAAATCATGTAATACACCATACACCTCTTCAAAATCCCATGGATCAGTGAAACCAGTTTCAACTGGCACCACTTCGGTTTCCGGGGAGACATCCCGAATATCATCTTTAATCCGTCGCATAAGCCGGGTATAGCTTTTCTGATACAGGAGTTCAAAGCGATCTACCAGAAAATCGCTGTGCTGGCAAATAGCTACGCTCGGTCGCCAGTGCTGCCACCGTGATGCATTTTCCCCCCTATCAAGTACAGGACCTAAAATTCCGATTACAACTGTTTTTTTCATATCTGATTTTATATAATTCCTATATAATTTTATATAAACTACCGAAGTAAACTATTTCCTGTCAAGTCTTTATTTACAGATATCGTCACTATAATCTTTATTTTTTCAAATAGTTACAACTTTAATTAATGTTTTTTCAGTAACTGGCACGTCCGTTGCTCTATAGAAAACGCAGATGCCACCGGGCCAGCGGCACACAGCATTCAAATAATTTTGTAAATACTGAGTGTTCCGGACATGGATTCTAACAAAGGAAAGGCGTCTGAATGGATAGCTCAATTGGTAGAGCATCGTGCAGATAACACGAGTGTTGCAGGTTCGATTCCTGCTCCGGTAATTGTTTTACCCTATAAGGTTTAAGGAGGGCATGAAGTAATCTGGCAGGTTTTCTTGGTCAGATTTAGAGAACAACATCCACGGACCCGCCATGCAGCATATGGATACCGTATATGAACTGTTTACAACGAATGCAGAGGAAATGTTGAACTTGAGGTTTGGTTTGACAGAGTATTCTTCAAACGAAGCGAACGTGATTCATAAACTTAAATAATGCTCCGCAGATCCAGGTGTCGCCAGGTGACAGATTGCTCCCCTTAAACCATTGCATTGGCCGATCTGAGAACGGCTTTAAGATGAAAAGGAAAAGAAAAAATGATTAAAACTAAAAAAATCCGTTCTTACGAGAAAGGACTATACTTCAAAGACCGGGAGTTTAGAGGCATCTTGAAAAAAGGTCGCCACTGGTTTGCTGATCCTTTTTTCAATGTCAGGATAGATGTTGCGTCAATGAGAGATCCATGGCTAATCCATGACAATCTGGATTTGATGATCAAATCAGGTACGCTGGATGATCACGTGCAAGTCATTGATTTAGAGGATTATCAGCGAGCTCTTGTATGGGTTGAGGGAAGATTTGAAAGAATACTTGGCCCTGGTCTCTATGCTCTTTGGAAAGATTTTAAAAAACTGAGGGTTGAAATAATTGATGCAAGGCAGGTTTGTTTAAAACACGACGCCATGGCTCAGATAGTAAAAAGTGAAGATGCAGTCAATTTTTTCTCTATTGTTGATGTCCCGGAAGGTCATAAATGCGTGTACTTTAAAGATGGGAAATACGTTGACACCCTTCCTGCAGGTCGTCACCTTTTCTGGACCGGAACAGCAGTAAACAGATTCTTTACGGTTGATCTGAGAGAAAAAATTCTGGATGTATCCGGTCAGGAAATAATGACATCGGATAAGGTCACCCTGCGAATGAATGCAATGCTGAGCTTCAGCATTACAGATGCGTTAAAATCCGTATCATTGTCAGAAGACAGCCAGCAAGCCTTGTATAGAGAGGCCCAACTTTCATTAAGATCAGTGATTGGTGCACTGGAGCTTGATTCTGTGCTAAACGAAAAAGAGAAAGTATCAGATGATCTGATTGCGGCTATCAAAGACAGCGCTCAATCGCTTGGAATTCAGGTAAAAAGTTTTGGTATAAGAGACATTATCTTGCCAGGTGACATGAAAGATCTTATGAACAGGGTCATTGAAGCGAAAAAGGCAGCAGAGTCCAACCTGATTATGAGAAGAGAAGAAACTGCAGCCATGAGAAGCCAGGTAAACACTGCCAAACTTCTTGAAAACAACCCTACACTGATGAGGCTGCGTGAACTTGATATCCTTGAAAAGGTTGTGTCAAACTCAAAAATGAACGTTGTGCTCGGAGAAAAAGGGCTTGCCGATCGTATTGTAAACCTGCTGTGATGCGCGCTTAAAGTGGAAAGAGGAAAATATCATGCTGATTATTGAAGGAATGCTTGGAGAAGGTGGCGGACAAATCTTAAGGACATCCCTTGCCCTGTCCTTGGTTACAGGTAAATCTTTTACAATAAAAGACATCCGGGCAGGGAGAAAAAAACCGGGACTGATGCGGCAGCATCTGACATGTGTCAAGGCTGCAGTCAAGGTGGGCAATGCCGTGGTAGAAGGTGCAAGCATCGGCTCACAGTCTCTTAAATTTGAGCCAAGCACCATAAACGCTGGCAATTATAATTTTGCAATCGGAACGGCAGGAAGCTGTACGTTGGTACTCCAGGCTATCTTGCCAGCATTATTGATTGCAGATGAACCTTCCGAAGTCATACTGGAAGGAGGGACCCACAACCCGTATGCCCCTCCTTTTGATTTTCTGGATCAGACATTTCTGGGGCTTATCAACCAGATGGGACCAACAGTTTCAGCATCTTTAATTCGCCCTGGGTTCTATCCGGCTGGTGGAGGAAAATTTAAAGTAGAGATAAATCCCTCCCCTCTTGAAAAATTATCTCTTACCCAACGGGGTAAAATATTGAATAAAAAGGCAAAGGCCTTTGTGGCTAACCTGCCTGAAAACATTGCTGCAAGAGAGATTAAAGTAGTCCAAAAACTATTGGGCTGGGAAAACTGTGAAGTCGTGAACGTCCCTGACTCGCACGGGCCGGGCAATGTTTTGACCCTCACCGTGGATAGCGAAAACATCACAGAGGTATTTTCAGGGTTCGGGGTCAAAGGTGTTACAGCTGAAAAGGTTGCCAAAAGATGCGTAGGCCAGGTGAAAAGTTACCTATCCACTGATGTACCTGTGGGGAAATATCTTGCAGATCAGTTACTGATACCTTTTGCCATGGCTGGTGCCGGTAAGTTTATTACCCAACCGCCCAGCCGTCACACAATGACAAATATTGAAGTAGTGAAACAATTCTTAGACCTGAATATCAACTGCACGGAAATTGATGATCGCCGTTGGCAGATAACAATCGAGAACTAAAGGGTCTATGCGTAGGAGGAATTAAAAAAATGGAATGGGTAAAAAAAGAAGATAAATATAAAGTTCCTATCAAATCATGGTGTTCAAATATCGAAGTGCTTGCGATGAAACAAGCTGAGGACCTTGCTATGCATCCTGTTGTTTTCCACCATGTATCACTGATGCCTGACTGTCATCCGGGTTACGGTATGCCCATCGGTGGGGTTATAGCCGCTTACAATGCTGTTATCCCTAATGCCGTGGGCGTGGATATTGGCTGTGGTATGGGGTCTGTCAGAACCAACCTCCCCGTATCAGAAACCAGCAGGGAAAAGCTAAGAGAAGTTGTTACATTGGTTAAAAAGTATATTCCCTGTGGGGAAGGAAAAGCCCATAAATCAAGGCAGACATGGGATAACCTTGATTTATGGGCTTTTCCTTCCCCACAGGGAATATACTTTTTAACCAATGTAACAACTTCTCTTAGCTTTTCCCTGCTGGTTTCTGATACGGGGAGGTTGGTTCTGACAGACCCCATACCA
>JAKSAU010000140.1 GCA_022361535.1 Desulfobacterales bacterium | reverse complement strand
TGTGGGAGAGTAGAACGCTGCCGGATTATTCTTTGAAAGCCCTGATCGTTTATTGAAAACGATCAGGGCTTTTTGTATTTATGAAATTGCCTCCCATAAACTTAGAACAGCAACTGCTTGCACATCAACACTGCAATTGTAGAGATTCATATTTTTTAACCTGCTTACCACAACAGATCACATAGTCTTGGATTCAAGTAGCATTACAAAAAAACTGATTTTGTGATTGGGTTTTTAATCTGCTATATATAAATGCTTTTAACCATAAAAGGACATATCAGATGCTATTCTTTGACATAGATAACACTCTGCTGGATAATGATACAGCAGAGTCATTGGCTGCAATTTCAATATACAATCAAAATCAGCAATTGCAGGAATTCTACTCTGAAGATGAGTTTTCTAACATTTGGAATGAAACAGCCGAGAAATTGAAACAAAAGTATAGAGACGGCAAATTTAACTTTCAGAGACTGTGCCAGGGAATAGTTAAAGAAGTTTTCAAAAATACATGTAATGAGCAGGAAACCGAAACCATTATAAGTGAGTATCTTACTGCCTATGAAGAAAACTGGCAGCTCTACTATGATGTGCTCCCCATGCTTGATAGATACAAGGATATCCCAAAGGGAATTATCTCAAACGGCGACAAGGAACTGCAAAGACATAAGCTTAGGAAAACAGGAATTGACCACTATTTTAGTACTGTTGTCATATCCGGGGATATTGAGATTTTTAAGCCTGATCCAAGAATTTTTCTTCATGCTGTTGAAAAAGCAGGCATGGAACCATCACAATGCTGGTACATAGGCGATCAGGAAGTAACAGATGCAAAAGCTGCAAAGGATTCTGGTCTGACAGGCGTATGGCTTAATAGAAAAATGGCTGGAAAATATGAAAAAGTTCCTGAGATTATCTCTCTCAATGATCTGATCTATAGTGCACCATAGACGGCCAACTATACCACTATAATTGGTTTAAAGTTTCCCGTAACGGATTTCAATTGAAGAAAATCTCCAGTTCCGGGAAACTTTTTTGATGTTGACGGTTTAGTGATTTAATCCATATTCCTTTTTAATCGTATCCGGTTCGCTGAGCCTTGTATCATTGAAAAAAGGAGCCAGTTGTTTTTCTGAGCTGGGAGCTGTAACCAAAGATACACAAACAAAAACCGTTCCTGAGATCAGCATGGCAATGATCACACCATGTCCCATGAAAACCGGGTGGATGCTTTCAAGGTATGGCGGGGCCATAGGGGCTGTTTTGATTAGATCAAAAATAACGAGTCCTGTCTGGGCAACAAACCCTGTCCAAAGCGATGCCACAGCTCCTGCTCCAGTGGCCCGTTTCCAGTAAAGACCTCCCATGAGCACGAAAAAGTAAGATGCAGATGCAATGAATGTGGCAATATGGATGGCATCAATAATACTGGTGATGAAAAAAGAGCCCAGGGTCGCCAGAAAAACGATGAGCAGGACACTGATCCGGTTCACCAGCCGGACCTGTTTTGAAGAGGCATCCTTGTAAAGAAACCGCTGGAAAACATCCCTTGAAACACAGGACGCACCAGATGCGGCAAAAGTATCAGTGCAGGACATCGCTGCTGTGGCCAGGGCAACCGCACATAACGCCAGACTTATGTTTGAAAATTGACTTTCCATGATAAAGGTGAGCAGGGCGGGCTCTGCTTTGGCCATGCCCATGGGAAATCCGGCCTTGGCGATTTCCGGGTAAATCACGTTCAACCCCAGCGCAATAAGGGCACAGGCACCAAACACCACGGCCACGAGAAAAGAACCTAAAAACATGCCGTTTCGGGCGGATTTTTCATCTTTTGCCGCCCATACCCGTTGCCAGGGGTCCTGTTCTGTGATCCAGCCGGGAACAATGGCCAGGACAAATATCAGCACCATGGGTAAACCAATGGAGGCCGGGTTCCACCAGTTTTCCGGGGCTTGGGCCAGCAGGCTGCCTAAGGACAGGTCCGCGGCGGAGCCGGCTCCGGTCATAACAACCGCCGCCATCACCAGGATAAACAGGGAAAGACAGATAAATTGGACTACATCCGTCGCAATTACGGCAGATAACCCGCCCATGGTTACATAAACCGCCACGGCAAGTCCCACAATCAGTGCAGCGACTGTTTGATCAATGCCGTAAAAGACCTGGAGAACCAGGGCAAAGCCCTTGATGTCTGCCACGGCAAACAGGATCATCACAACAGTGATGATCAGGGCAACGGGCAGCCTTAAATGAGAGCCGTACCTCATTTCAAGCAGTTCTGGCTGGGTGATGGCAGGCAGAGATTTAATTTTCTTAACAAAAAATGCAATGATAAACAGTGCCAGGATATTGGGTGCCACAAACCCCCAGATCGATCCCATGCCAAGGAGCATGTAGAAACCGATGACGGCCAGCAAGGCCCCTGCCGTCAGCCATGATGCCGCAGCTGAAAACCCGATGGAAATAAATCCGGCTGATTTTCCGGCCAGCCAGAAATCTGTCTGGGACTTTTGTTTTTTATTGAAATAAAACCCGGTGAAAACCAGGAAACCGATGTAAATAGACAACAGGATAAGAAACAAATGGTATGCATCCATATTAAAACCTCCCAGGTAAGCCGCATTCCACAGACCTACACTTATTCAGCCCGGGGATTTACCGTCTCTCCGGGAAGTTTTTTCAAAAGCTTTTGTCAAGATATTCTGGCTTGTGGATCATCCTACTTGCCGTGTCTTCCCATGCTGCTTCGAATCATTAACTTACAGCACAGTGACATTTTACGGCTTTTGTCCCCACTTACAGCGGCGGGTCCGCCCCGGATTCCCACCGAGTTCCCTTAACCAAAAAGCCTCTCTTTTGGATCATATCCTTTCAATGCCCAATTTAGTTAGGAAAATTGAAAAGAAAATATCCTATAGCACGAGAATAATTACCTTTCAATCACTAACTTGCGGTTTCTGGTGAACCCGATTTAAATAAAAGCTGAGCCGGGATCAAGTCTTGTTCAAGTCCTTGTCGTAAGGTCGGCTTTCTGTATTTCAATGGTACCTGGGTTAAGAATACTAATTATACATTTGGGTATTCAGTGAAAATGCCTTGCATTTTTTTATCAGGCTCTGTATATGTTTCTATTCATAGAAACAGCGCAAGCAAATATCCCGGTACAGCAAAGGAGGCTGCCATGGCAAAAAAAATGAGTGTATTACTATTGACCCTGTTACTTGTATTGACTGCAGGGATTCTATGGGCTTCCGAGCCTGTGAAGATCGGAATGATCACCACCCTGTCTACTAAAGCCGGATATCTTGGTGAAGATATTCGTGACGGCTTTAAACTGGCCATTGAACAGGAAGGCGGGAAATTGGGCGGAATACCTGTTGATCTCATGGTAGAAGATGACGGCCGGAAGCCTGAAAAAGGTAAACAAATTGCAGAACGCTATATTAAAAAGGACAAGGCCAAGATTCTCACCGGTATCGTGTTCTCCAATGTAGCAATGGCAGTTGTCCCCAAGGTGGTTCGCCAGGATGTGGTGTATCTCAGTGCAAATGCCGCCCCATCAAAACTGGCTGGAAAAGGCTGCAGTGAAAATTATTTCAGTGTCTCCTACCAGAATGATAATCTTGATGAGGTCGTTGGGCAGTATGTCACTGAAGCCGGTCATAAAAGTGTTTATTTGCTGGCGCCCAACTATCCGGCAGGAAAAGACCATCTGGCAGGCTTCAAGCGCTATTACAAGGGTGATATCACAGGTGAAGTCTACACCAAGCTTGGCCAGGCTGATTATGCTGCCGAGATTGCAGCACTTCGTGCAGCCAACCCTTCAGCTGTCTTTTTCTTTTTACCGGGCGGTATGGGTATCAATTTCTTGAAGCAGTATTCCCAGGCCGGATTGGCTGATCAGATTCCTGTATACGGTCCTGCCTTTTCCTTTGACGAACGGATACTTAAAGCTGTTGGCCCGGCTGCTTTGGGCGTAAAGAACGGCTCCCAGTGGACCCACGATTTGGATAACCCTGCCAACACCCAGTTTGTTGCCGCTTATCAAGCTGCTTATGGCCGTATGCCCACACTTTACGCCAGCCAAGGCTATGATACAGCACGCCTTATCGGCAGCGCCCTTAAGTCCCTGGGTGGAGATCTTTCAGACATGAATGCGTTTAAAGCAGCCTTGAAAAAAGCGGATTTTGAATCTGTCAGGGGTAATTTCAGCTTTGGTGCCAACCAGCACCCGGTTCAGGATCTCTATATTCGCGAGGTCATCAAAACTGATGCCGGTTTTACCAACAAAACCATTAGAAAAGTATTCTCCAACCACGTGGATGCCTATCTTGGCGACTGCAAGATGTAGATAAATTTTTTGGTGGGGCTGAAGGTGGTTATCTGAAGCCCCACGTTTGTGTCTTTATGCTATTATTTGCAGAACAGCTTTTGAACGGGCTCCAGCTTGGGATCACGCTTTTTTTGATGTCAGCAGGCTTAACCCTGATTTTTGGTATCATGCAGGTCATAAACCTTGCCCATGGTTCTTTTTACATGATCGGGGCCTATGTGTGCGCTTCAGTTGCCGCCAGTACAGGCTCATTTATCTTAGGGCTTTTAGCAGCCCTTCCTGCAGCTGCCGCAGTGGGTATGGCTGTTGAGTTTCTAATCTTCCGCCGCCTCTACCACCGGGAGCATCTTGACCAGGTTTTGGCTACCTTTGGCCTGATCATGTTTTTCAATGAGCTAACCCGTATTATCTGGGGCCGCCAGCCTTTGTTCATGGATGTCCCGGTTTGGCTTGGCGGAAGTGTTGAACTGCTGCCGGGTATGATATACCCGGTTTACCGGCTGGCCGTCATCTTTGTTGGGCTGGGAGTTGCCCTGTTCCTGTGGGTTCTTTTTTCTAAAACAAAACTTGGGATGCAGATCCGGGCAGGTGCCTCCAACCGAGCCATGGTCGGTGCGCTGGGGGTTAACATTCGCCTGCTTTATACCTGGGTGTTTGGCTTAGGAGCTCTTTTGGCAGGTCTTGCCGGCGTGATGGCAGGGCCGATTTTGGCCGTGGAATCAGGTATGGGAGAAAGCATCCTCATCCTCACCTTTGTGGTGATTGTCATCGGCGGTATCGGGTCTGTCCGTGGTGCCCTTGCAGGCGCCCTGCTTGTGGGACTTGTGGATACTTTAGGAAGAGCCTTTTTACCGGATCTGTTCCGCCTTGTATTCCCTGCAGCTCATGCAGACGGGGCTGCCGCCTCCATAGCCTCCATGTCCATTTATATTCTAATGGCTGCCATTCTCGTGTGGAAGCCGCAAGGACTTTTTCCTGCCCATAACTGATGAATTATACCAAACGAAAAATAGCCCTGATTACATTGGGCGGCTTAATTTTACTGCTGCTGCCTGGAATTGCTACCCTCATA
>JAKSAU010000434.1 GCA_022361535.1 Desulfobacterales bacterium | reverse complement strand
TTATGCCAGAAATCTCTATTTTTCAATGGCACTATTTTCTGGGGAGGCTACACAATGCTCAAAAAACATATGGGTTTTTCGGTGTGCAAAATTTGGATAGGCTTGCTAATTTTAAATGCCTGTTTTATAAAGGGCTGCTGAACTTATTGCGAATGGGTCTGGTTTTATTTGGTTTTTTCCAGTAACTAGTGCATTATGGGACGGGAAAATAAATTTTTGAGTATGAAAAAAGTTGCTCTATCTGTTTATGGAATCTTGAGTCAATAGTCAAAATAATATGGGCTCCCATGTATCTATGTTTAATTGTAGAAATAGAGTAATTATGTCCAAATATCAGCGGAATAGAATTTTGAGAGTACTTAGGGGTGGTTCCTGATCGATACGGACAGGGTCTATTATGGCACAATTAATCAACATTAAAAGGTTTTTATTTTTCTTATACCAATACCCGAAGATACGTCTGAGGTGGAGAAAGTCACGAAAAAAGGGTGGGGCTCTTTTACTGAGGATTGGAGATTTTCAGGCGTTCATCAAAGCATTGAATAAAAACGGTGTAGAGTATGCAGTGTTGAGGGGCTTGCGCGACGGTAATCCAAATCCGGATGAAGATGTAGATTTTATGCTCAAAGCATCCCATATTCATAAAATAATTCGTATCGCATCTTTTTTTCCAGGAAAAATTCCTTGTGATATATACTTCGATACCTACCAAAGTATAGAGTGTTTTCCATATTTTCCGCCAGTATTTGCGATGAAAATTTTAAAAAGAAGGGTAAGAAATATACGAGAGTGCTATGTACCCGATGACTATTCTCATCTACTCTCACTTTTATACCACATAACCTATCATAAAGGTCTTATTAGGGGGTTTAATCCTGATAGTGGAAAAATTACACCGGAGAGCAAATACTACGATACAATTCTATCATTGATTCAACGAAATGATTTAGAAGGTCGTTTTGATCTTTCGCTGGATGGGTTTCACCAGTTTTTAAAGGGTGAAGGTGTAGGCATGCCATATGATCTGCTGGTAAAATGGCCCAGGAGAAATGAGACAATAGACTCCTTTAAGGAGAGGAAACAAAGGGTATTAAAAAGAGAGCTGCCGGTTGATAAATGGAATCTGGTTGTATTTATAATAAGAGAGGATGCCGCGCAACCTGATATCACTGAATATATAAAAAGGACAATAAGTGATAGTTTTTCGATTCTGCTGTTTAAAGAAATGACCAAAAATCAGATAAACCGTGCAGTACAATTTACTCGAGGTGGTAACTGGGTCGAGTTGGATCAGAGACAATTTCACTTGGTCGCCCCTTATTCGATTGTTGTATGTCAGCCAAACAACCTTGATGCATCTGAGTATAGCGCAGACAGGTACGTGGACGTTTGCGCCAGGCTTAAAAAAAAGATCCGTAAATACGTGAATACGGAATTTCCTTCAAGACCAAAGCGTTATATCATTCATGGTACAGATTCCCCTTTTGAGGCGATGGATTATTTAAAGATAACTTTCCCTCAATCTTATATGAAAATAATTTCTGGTTAAAATAATTACTATACTTGGAATGCCAATACCGGCATAGATGTTTTCAAAAAGGGAAACCTTTCGACATCATCACCATGTCAAGTGAACCAGTTGGTAAGAAAGTGTTCGATTTTATTATAATATATGGTGGGTCGTTATGGATTACTGTTGTAAATAGAGCGCTTCTTGAACGTTGTGATCATGACCTAGACGATTAATGATTCCAGGAGTATATAAAAAAGATTTTCGGATTAATGTGTACAAACAAACAATACCTGATGGGGGATCTGGAATAAGCACAAGGGCGTATTAATCTGATACGAATTAAAGTCGAAGCAAAAAATGAGGTTATCAAGGCTGCAATCAAATCTTTTCAGAGACCAATTTACACAAAGTGTTTACTACTGGCTATTTGAAACAATTTTACGATGGTCGCTTTGCAGAAAATTTATGGAAAAAATGGCGTGAGATTGCTAAACATTAATGACGCTTATTTTATCAGAGGTGCTGACTCAAATATATGATGAATTATTCCTTAAAAATGATATGTGTTGAAGGTTCTTCCCATTTGTTTGCTTGTAAAGGCTTTTCCCATCTTGTGGCGTTAAACAAGTTGAAAAGAACGTGCTTATTCAAACGACAGCTATATGCAAATCTTTACAAAGTGGATAACTATATTCTGAAAGTATGTTACGGGCAGTCTATTCCGAAAGATGTTTTGCGAAAATATGCATTTAAATCACAAGCCGAAAGGGAATTTAAAAGTGCGGAGATTTTGTCTCAGATAGGCTTGAAAACACCCAAATCTTATTTTTCAGCGTTTTCTCTTTTTCCCTTAACAAAGGGGTGGGTTGAATCCATACATGAGATGGAGTTTTTGCATGGTTTTGAAGACCTGAATCCTGATTTTATTCATAGACCGGATTGTCTTAAAATTATAAGTTGTTTTGCTAAGGATCTTGCAATCATTACCAATGCAATGTTTTGCCCTAAGGATTTAGGTTTGGGGAATACTATGTTTAACCCCAAACAAGTTGAATTGGCTTGGTTAGACACAGATCTAAAGAAGATTACAAATAGAAAAAAATTGGCCGTGAAGATGATGTCGCAGCTGAGACCTCGTTTTTTCAGATATCTTAACAGGCATCAGGCGGAGATGTTCTGGGCGGTCTTTTGTGAAACCTCAAATTTATATCCCGAAAAAGAAGAGTTATTGATATCTGCAGGTATCAAGGAATTTTAGGATATGTTCTGTGAAGGCCATCCGTGGTAGCCTAACTTTTCAATCTTAACCTGCCGCAACCGGTAAATCCTTATAATATTTCTTGCCATAGCATCGATCGTATGATGTTTTTGCACCTTTTTTCTTGCGGTATACACCCTTTCCATGGCTGCAGCTTCATTTCCCAGGGTGTTTTTTAATTGATCTGCTAAATGATCCGGATTTTCCGATTGAAAAAGCAATCCTGTTTCTCCGGGAATGAGGATATCCTTGATGCCGGGTGTATCAGAGCCCACAACTGGACAACCGCTGAGCATAGTGGCCATGAGTTCATAAGGTATTCCTTCATAGAATTGAGTGCCAGATGTCATAAAACAGCAGCAGTCAAGGGCTCTATAAAGCAGCCAAGCTGGGCTGCCTTTTTCTGGAGTATACGTGTGTACCTTTTCGCGGATCTTTGCTTTTTTATTCAGGAGGTCTTTCTCTTGTTCCGACAGGTCTCTGTTAAATACCAGGTGGTGTGAGAATTCTGGAGAGATCTTGCTAACTGCGTTGAGTATAAACTTCACTCCTTTTGAATTGACCTGTCCTGAGAATCCTATGAACCGGGTATCAGGCTGAAGTCCTAAAAGTTCGGCCAGTTTTTTTCTTGCATCTGTTCTGGCTGGCAGGGTTTTGGGTAATGTAATCCCGTCGGGAATCGAGAAAATACCCATATCCGAGAGCCCAAAAGTTTCCTTAATATGGTGTGTTGTATCCTGTGATGTTGTAAAGACATAGTGAGGTATATCTTTGTATATCTTTTTATTGGGCCATGTCAGCTTGACTCTGTCTCCATTGTGGCGTGACATGATTCTACAGGGGACACCTGTTTTCTGGGCAGCCTTTAGGGCGATTATAGCATCAGCTCTTCCGTGGACATTTACTACAAAAGGGTCTTCACTGGCAAAAAGCTGTTTGAGTTGACTGTATTCTCCGAAGCGGGCCAAAGGCTTGAAAGACAGAGGATAAACAGTTATACCATGCTGTCTTGCCTTAAGAAAAAGTGGACTTTGGGCAGGAGTGATGATTGCCACCTTGTGACCTTGGCTCAACATCCATACCGATTCTGAAAGAATCCTTTTTTCTCTTTCTCCCCAATGATTACGTCCGGCGGTATGGATAATTTTGTAAAAAGATCTCATGAACGATCAGGCCAACTTAGTTTCAATACGCTTTATGTCTTCTGGTAGATCAATTTCTGGAGAGTCATGAGGTGTTACTGCCACTTTTATAGGAAATCCGTGCTCAAGGATTCGCAATTGTTCCAGCTTTTCTATATCTTCACAAGTGCCAGTCTCAAGGGTAACAATCTTATCCAGAAATGCCTTTTTATAGGCGTAAAAACCTAAATGCTTGTAATAATCAACATCAGGCTGCCCATCTCTTGGAAAAGGGATTTGAGCCCTTGAGAAATACATGGCAAAACCATTTCGGTCAAATACGACTTTGACATCCTTAGGATCGGTGATTTCCCTTTTCTCCCTTATTTTATAAGCCAGGGTGGACATAAGAAGGGTATCATCATGCTCAAAGGGGCGGATAAGGTCGTCCAGGCATCCGGGATCAAAAATCGGCTGATCTCCCTGGATGTTGATCAGGATTTCATCAGAACCTAATCCAAGCATGTCAGCGGTTTCAGCCACCCTGTCC